>DASPUR010000108.1:0-2855 GCA_035622795.1 Methanoregula sp.
AGCTGAGAGAACAATCCGTGAGTATTTCTTGATTGTGGAGCCCCCAAAACCAGAACTCTAGTGATCAGATCAAGTGATCCACGATCCCGATCTGTGAACATCAGATAAGGGGCGGAGGGGGGGTCGGACTAGGGCAAACCATTCGCATGAGTCACACTGCTGGCCGGGTAAACGGTGGGACGTATCTCCTGCCCTACCTGGGCAAAATCCGGGAAAATGTTCCGGACCGGCCCGGATTTTCCGGATCAATCCGGCAGCCCGTCCGGCAAAAATGATATTTGCCCCTGCCCAACCCCCCATTGCGATCCGTAAATATATGCATTTCAACGTCTGAAAAACAGAAAACAGCCCAGGGGGGGTTGGGCAGGGGCAGATTTCAGTGCGATCTGCTGGGGCGATTGAAAAATATTCCGGAAAAACCTGTGCACATATGCGAGCTCAAAATGTGCTCCGGCGCATTCCGGCTATGCAGGTCTATCGGGAATATTAGTACATGCATTACGGAATGGATCTATATCCCACTCAAACCATTTTTCCGGTGATGATAGTACCGGCCCTCCCGGCAAGAGCATCCGCCGCAAGCGCAGGGGATGTGATAATCGCTACCTTCCCGCCCGACCGGATAAACCGGATTGCCGATTCTATTTTCGGCTGCATGCTCCCTTTCAGGAAGTGACCGGCCGCGAGATACTTTTCGGCTTCACCGGGCCGGATTGTTCTGAGCGGCTCCTGCCCGGGCCGTTCGTAATTGAGGAAGGCGTAATCAACATCTGTCAGGATCAGCAGGATCTCTGCTCCGATCTTCGTGGCCATCACTGCAGCGGCATGATCCTTGTCGATGACCGCCTCGATCCCGCGGAGCGTTCCGTCCGGATCCTCCACGACAGGAACGCCCCCTCCTCCTGAAGCAACGACCAGATATCCCTCATTGAACAGCGTTTTCATGATCTCCCCTTCAACGATCTCCAGGGGTTCCGGTGAGGGGACGACCCTCCGGTATCCTCTTCCGGCGTCGTTCACCACCGTCCATCCATCCTTGTCCCTGAGATTCTTCGCCTCCATGGCGGTATAGAAAGGACCTATGGGCTTACCGGGCCGGGTAAACGCCGGATCGTTCCCATCGACAAGGGTCTGGGTCAGGATCGTGGCGATTATGCGGCTTTCTCCCGCAAGCCTGAGCTCGTTGTCGAGCGACTGCTGGATCATGTACCCGAGCATGCCCTGGCTCTCGGCCCCGCAGATATCAAGGGGCATGGGCGGGAGCGTCTGCCGTGCCATCTCGTTTTTCAGGAGGATATCCCCGACCTGTGGCCCGTTGCCGTGGGTGATCGCAATATGATACCCTGCACTGACCAGACCGGCCAAGGTTCGGCATACCAGGCGGATATTATGGATCTGCTCCTCGGCGGTCCCGGATTCCCCATGCCTGAGTATCGCATTCCCCCCGAGCGCGACGAGGATACTGGTCCCGTTATCCTTCCTGGTACTCACCACAACCGGGCACCTCGTCCGCTCATGGTGGCCGGATCAGCCCCGGAGCCGGGCACCGATCGATCCCCCGATGAACGAGAGTATGGGAAAGTAACAGATAGCAAGGACCAGGAAGAGGACCCCTGCCACGCCCGGAAAAGGGGGCATGGCGGCTTTGAGGAAGCCCGCGTTCGATATAAAATCCAGCGAGACAAGGGCGGCCCCGATGAGCCCGGCCGATATACCTGCTTTTCCTCCGTTCAGGAAATCTTTCCCGGCGACGAGGCCGGAGACAAGCCCGCCGACAAAGGGACCCGTGAAGGGGACCAGCTGGAACTTATTGACAAATACCAGGGCGAAGAGGAACATGACGACCACACCGGCGACGACTGCGAGACCGAACCTTATCTTCTCCTTTTCCATACAGGCAGCGTTTCTACCGGCATAGTAATACTTTTTTGGGTAGCCCGGCGCAAAAAATAACCATCGCTCGAATGTTCCGGGGCCGACCGTACCAATAATACCTGTCCCCAGCTATATGGGTACCGGAGCACGTGACCATGAACCGACCTGCCCTCCTGATAATCGATATGCAGAACGATTTCGTCCTTGAAGGAGCGCCCCTCCGGGTTGCACAGGGAAGGGCCATCATCCCGAACATTCTTGAGCTTCTCCGCAAATTCCGGAAGAGAGGCCTCCCGGTCTTCCACATCCTGCGCATCCACCGGGCCGATGGTTCGGACGTCGAAATCACACGCCGGGAGCTCTTCCGGAGCCGTCCCTTCGCTGTCGAAGGGAGCGCCGGGGCCGCCGTTGTTTCCGAAATCGCTCCTCTCCCGGGAGAGTTCATTATCCCGAAAGTCCGGATGAGCGCATTCATCGGGACCGAACTCGATCTCATCCTCCGGACCCTCGGGATTGATGGCCTGGTCGTTGCCGGGATACAGACGCCGAACTGCATCCGGACCACGGTATTCGATGCGATAGCGTACAATTATCCCGTAATCCTCGTTGAAGATGCCACCGGGGCGCAGAACGATGAGATCCACCGGAGCAATATCCGGGATATCGCCAACATCGGGGTTACCGTCACGAATGCGCAGGATCTCATCAGGATGCTCGGCTAAAACGATCTGAGGGCGGACGGGAATCACGGCATGCTTTCCGGAATCGATTTCGTTCTGATCGGATTGGCCGGACTGGCCGCCGGGATCATCAACGCAGTCGCCGGAGGCGGTACCCTCGTCTCGTTTCCCATCCTCGTGGGTTTTGGTATCCCTGAAGTTGCCGCGAATGTGACCAACACGGTTGCATTGTGCCCGGGATATCTCGGGGGAGCGTTCGCACAGCGTGAGGATCTCAGGGGACAGGGCCGGCGTCTCCTC
>DASPUR010000109.1:0-5642 GCA_035622795.1 Methanoregula sp.
GGCCGCAGGGCTCGTATTGATCCTCGCTGCCTGCACCGGGATCGCGATCTCTTTTTTAACACCATCGGGCTCATTCTACGCGTACATGTTCGTGCCCGTGGCCGCGAGGGTCCTTTCATTCATCAGGCACCGGCGCACTAAACCCGGCTGAAGAACCAAAAAAATATTTTCCGGAACAAGCCATCGCCGGGAGCGGATTTTTGGTCTGACCCTGAAATTTGTGGTAGTGAAAATTCCCCCACCGCATGCTTTTTCTTGCAGGAGGCGGTATAAGCCAGACCTATCGGTAACGGACGTGATGCGGTGTTTTCGGTACTACCAGCCGGAGAGCCTGCGACTCCGCGGACTCCCGCAAACGATCAGCTCCTCGGAGCCAGCACAGGTATCCTTGGCCTCATGCTCGCCATGGACGTACTGACAACGAATTTCCTCCTCATACACGGCGGGACAGAGGTCAATCCATTCATGGCCGGTATCGTCCGGAACCCGCTGCTCCACCTCACGGTAAAAACGCTCCTGCTGGCGCTGGTATTCCTGACCGCCCGGAGGTGCGAGGCCCGGCTGGCCGGCTCCGGGGTGACGCTCTCCCTCGTTCTTCTGGGCCTGTACAGCATCGTCGTCGGTAACAACCTGGGCGTTCTCGTATCCGGCCATTTCTAACAACGATACAGCCCTTTACGGAAACGGCCGGTACGCTGACAGTCCCGGGGCCTGCGCCCGGGCGGGATGAAAACGGCCGGCCGTGACGGGTATACCGGGACAATTTCGGAAAAAAGATGTTTACGGTTTCACTTCAAGGTCCATCTCGACCCCGCCGATCGCGCCGAGCACGATATTGTACACGATCGCGACGATGGCCCCCCCGATGAAACCGAAGATCCCGCCTATGATGACCATCACGACAAGGCCGACAAGACCGAGGCCAGCCCCGATCATGTGGGAACCGAACGCCGATCCCAGTCCCCCGAGGCCGAGGGCGATGACGATGCCCATCAGGAATCCCCAGATGAGGCCGAATACCGCGAAGAACTTCGCGACACTCACGATACCAAAACTCTTCACCATATACGCTGTAGCTGCCATATGATCCCACGCTCCTTCAAGCGGAGCGCATGAGAATATCGGCTTTCAGGAGTTAAACGATCCGAAATGTTCGTACCGGGATACCGACCGCATACTATAACAACCCGACCCGCGAAACCATGTTCCCGGAGTGCTTTTACTATGGAGAAAATTACCGTCGGCGCAATGCCCTGGATGAGCGTAATGCCCGCCCTGCTCGTGGGCGCAGAGGTGGACGGGAAGCCGAACTACATGACCGCAGCATGGGCGACGGTGGCCTGCCTGAGCCCGCCGATGGTCTGTGTGGCCATCAACCATGCACGCCACACGGCACGGGGCATCGAACAGAACGGGACGTTCAGCCTGAACGTGCCCTCCACGAACCAGGCGGCAGTTACCGACCACTGCGGCCTCGTCTCCGGCTCTCAGGTGGATAAATCAGAGATCTTCCATTCGTTCTACGGGAAACTCAGGAATGCCCCCATGGCCGGCGAGTGCCCGGTGAACATCGAATGCAGGGTGTTCAAAACCGTCGATTGCGGCAGCCATGTCCTCTATATCGGTGAAGTGGTGGAGATCCACGCCGACAGGAACTGCACCACCGAAGGGAAACCGGATGTCGCAAAGATCGACCCGCTGGTTTATTCCCAGTCGGCCTACTGGGATATCGGGAAGTCTGCCGGGAAGGCATTCTCGATTGGAAAAACCTACACGAAGTGCTAGGAGGGTGGCCTCCCGGGGCCGGAGACTTTTTTTTATGGGGGGGCGCCGCCGGTTATAAGGGAAATTTCATGGCCGGTTTTTCCTGACCCGATGCTGCACTTTAAATAAGCTGCCGGATCGTCCCCGGCGAGGTTCGGAGGGGCCGGCCGGAACAATGCAGGTGGACGCAGCAAAATTACCGGATGCACTACGGGCAAAATCAGGATCTGGTATTTACCTGTTTTGGGTATGGAACAGGAGAAAATACCTTTGTTTCGCATATATGGAGGGAAATGCTCGGTCAAACGGGAAAATATTGGGAATTAAATCACAATGCATATATGTCACTTCCCGGGTAATAATATTCTGCACGTAAAGCAGGTACCAGGCCCCGTTCAGGGAACTAAAAACCGGCGCTTTGGCAGGATTTCCAATGCATTCCATCGTTTATGTGGACGACGATCCGGGCCTGCTCGAACTCAACAAGCTGTACCTCGAACAGGACGGGGACTTTTCCGTCGAAATTCATCAGGACGCCGGGGAGGCTCTCGCCGTGATCGCGACCGGGAACTACGATGCGATCCTCTCCGATTACCAGATGCCCGGGATGGACGGGATCGAGCTCTTGAAAACCGTCCGCCGGGATTTTGGCGATATACCGTTCCTCCTCTTCACCGGCAAGGGCCGGGAGGAGATCGTCATCGAGGCCCTCAACAACGGGGTCGATTTCTATATCCAGAAAGGGCCGGACCTTCCCGGGATGATCGCGGAACTGAAACACAAGCTGCACCGGGCGATCGACCGGCGGAAGATCGAGGATGCCCTGAAGAAGTCCCAGCGACAACTCATCGATATTATCAACTTTCTTCCCGATTCGACCTGTGTCATCGACAAGGAAGGCAGGGTTATCGCCTGGAACCGGGCCATCGAGGTCATGACCGGAATCCCCCGGGACCGGATGATCGGGAGGGGGAATTACGAGTACGCGGTTCCGTTCTATGGCGAGGCACGGCCGATCCTCATGGACTACCTCCTCAGCGATCCCGCCATCAACGGTTCCGGCGAAGGTCCCGGCTTCGAGTGCAACGGGAAGAACCTGAGGGGAGAAGGGTTCCTGCCGTCACTGTACGGCGGTATGGGCGCGTACGTCTCGGCCTCCGCGAGCATCCTTTACGACTCCGGCGGAAACGTGACCGGGGCGATCCAGTCCTTCCGGGATGTCACGGACCTCCACCGGATAAAACACGACCTCGGGGTATCGCGGGAGATGGCGCTGGGGTTTGCCAACCTGATCCCGGTCGCCATTTACGAGATGGACCTTACCGGCAACCTCACGTTTGCAAATACCATAGCGTACGAATGGTTCGGCATCCCGCCAGAGGATCGCACCGGGCAGATCTCCATCTTCGATTATATCACGCCCGGTGACCGGCAGCGTGCAGCTGAAGATATCCGGAAAGCCATGGCCGGGGGAGGTGGCGCCGGCCAGGAGTATCTCCTCCAGCGAAAAGACAAAAGCACGTTTCCCGCCCTTATTTACGGCGGCCAAATCACGGACCCCGATACAAACCGGACCGTCGGTCTCCGCGGAGTTATTATCGACCTGACCCACCGGAAGAAAGAGACGATGGCCCTCCACGAAAGCGAGGAGCGGCTCAAGCTCGCACTGAAAGCCGGGGATATCGGTATCTGGGACGTCAACCTCGCGGAACAGACCATCAGCGATCTCAGCGAGTGGATGAACGGATCGCTCGGGTATGAGATCCCGGAGCCCCGGGTCTCGGTCTACCGCTGCATCCAGCTCGTCCACCCGCTGGACCTGCCCGGCATCTTCACCGCGTTCCGGAAACACTTCTCGGGGGCTTCACCGCTCTTCGAAACCGAGTTCCGGGCACGCTGCGCGGACGGCACCTGGAAATGGGTGACCATCCGGGGCAAGGCCATCGAACTCGACCGGAACAACCGGCCCCTCCGGATAACCGGCACCATCAACGAGATCCGTGGCCGCACGGCACCGACCGGAGCCCGTTAATCACTATCCGGGAACAACAAAACCTCCCTGCCCGGGGGACGAGGTCTGCCGTTCGTGCGAACTCCGGCTGCTCTCCTGTACCGGACAAAACCCTCCGTTTTTATCTGCTCTTCCTGCAAACCGGTACCGGTATGCAGTGGCCCCCCTGGCTGAACAGAACGGTCCTCGGAGCCGGGCTCGCGAGTTTTTTCGGCGATCTCGGGTACGAGTCGGTTACGGTCCTCCTCCCGTCGTTTCTCATCATTCTGGGCGCCCCCATCTTCGCCCTCGGTATAATCGAAGGCCTGAGCGACGGGGCGTCCAGTTTCGTCAAGCTCTTTTCCGGCTATTTCGCAGACAAACTCGGCAGGCGGCGGGAATTCACCCTCGCAGGCTCCGTTGCGACTGCCGTCTTCCCCGCGTTCATCGCCCTTGCGGCATCGTGGTATACGGTCCTCGCGGGAAGACTGGTCGGATGGATCGGCCGGGGGATCCGGAGTCCGTCCCGGGACGCGATCCTCGCAAATTCCGTGGAGAAAAGAGATCTCGGAAAAGCCTTCGGGTTCCACCGGGCAGGCGATACGCTGGGGGCGATCGCCGGCCCGGCACTCGCGATCCTCCTCCTCTCGTCAGTGGCAATCCGGGATATCTTCTGGCTCACGGTAATCCCCGGGGTCATCGGGTTTATCGCTGTCTGGCTGTTCCTGCGGGAGAAGAACCCGGCACCCCACCCGCGCCCCCGGCCGCTCGCCCAGTCCCTGTCCGGGCTCCCGTCCCGGTTCAGGGCGTTCCTCGGCGCGGTCCTTGTCTTCGGAATCGCCGACTTCTCTCACACGCTCCTCATCGCCTTCGCGATCGTGGAGCTCACGCCCTCCCTCGGCTTTACCGTTGCGACCGCTGCCGGTGCCGGGCTGTACCTTGTCCGGAATATCGTGTACGCGGCCGCATGCTACCCGTTCGGGTCTCTTGGCGACCGGATCGGGAGGCGCCCCATGCTCGTCCTCGGGTACGCGATTGCAGTCGCGACCTTTATCGGCTTTATCGTCGCACCCGCAGGCCTCCTCAGCTACGCAGTCCTCTTCGGCATGTGCGGGCTCTTCATCGCTGCCGAGGACACGCTCGAAGGGGCGCTCGCCGGGGAGATGGTGGAGGAGGAGTCGCGGGCCCTGGGCTTCGGCGCGCTCGCGACCATGAACGGGGTCGGCGACCTCGTCTCCAGCGTCATGATCGGCTTCATCTGGACCTATGTCGGGTACAGCGCCGGGTTCGCGGTCGCAGCAGTAATCGGAGCAGCCGGGACCGCCCTCCTCTTCATCACCACCCGCGGGGCAGTGCGGGTAAAGCCGGCAGCACCCGTCTGAGACCACCTTTTTTTGTTCCGGTTCTCTACCATTTGCCGTTACCTTCCTGCGGAAGCACCTCTAATCGAACGGTTCCGCCTGCGGGCAGCCGGGAGGGGATCGCCGGCCCCGCGTGCCCGCGTCCGGGAGTACTCCTGCCCGGTTACCGGATCATCACGAGCCCCCCCTTAGCGGTCAGATCGTAGCGCCGCTCCAGCTCTGCATCGCAGAGCGGGCTGGCCCTGCCAAAAACGACCAGGATCTGCTCACGGATCTTCCGGAGTTTCTCCGGGTCACGTCCCGTTACCGCTCCGATACATGACTGAGGTTGTCTTTCAGACAGCATTGGAGACCTCCATGACCACCCGGCACTGGCACCGGGGGCACTGTACCCTGACGGGTCTCCGGGACCGGACCAGGGACGCGAGCCGGGTCCCCATATACGTCCATTCATGGCGGCACCGGTGGCAGGTGACGCGGCAGCTGGTAAACAGGTTTTCCATGGAAGAGTTAGTGCCTGTGCCGGG
>DASPUR010000110.1:0-2242 GCA_035622795.1 Methanoregula sp.
GGGCAGGCCCTCACCATCACCCGCGTCGCCCCTGGGCAGATCGTGGCGGGAGTAAATATATTGGAACCGGCCTGATAAGGGAGGGAGCGCCGCCAGACCCACTCTCCCTGAATATTCCGGCGCGGTCCGCCCCCTTCGTTCCCATCCGATCCCCGCGGCCCGCCGGCCCCGCTCCCGCCCGGGCCGGTTTTCCCTTCCTTCGATCCCCGGACCGGCTCGTGGTACCATCGCCGGGTTTTTGTCCCCCTGCTTCCTAATCACATGGAGACAGGAGGTTCCGTATCCTGCCGGTAACCACGCGGTCCGTGCTGCTGCTCGTGGCCGGCCTGGCGGTCATCGCTGCGGCCGGGGTGGCTCTCTTCGGTGCAGCGCAGCATGCAGCACCACCGGGATCCGCCGCCCCTCCGGCGCCGGGCGTTCCCTCCGGCCCGGGAATCCCCGTCCTTTTGGGCCAGCCCGGCACAGCCAATGCCACCGCAGCGCGGATCGCGCAGTCGGCCGATTACCAGAGCCCGGCCGTCCGGGCGTTCGTGGACGCCCACACGGCGAAGGGTGCGGGCGGTCCCTCCACCCTCGCGGATGTGTTCTCCGTCTGGGAAGCGATCTACGCCAACTGGACGTACGTGCGCGACCCGCCGGGCTTTAACCTGTACCTCCCGGCGAGCCGTTCGGTCACGGGCGGCATGAAAGGCAACTGCCTCGACTACGCGATCCTCAACGCGGCCGCAGTGGAATCGCTCGGCGGCACCGCCCGGGTCATCGCTGCATACGACCAGGAAGGGAACGGCCACGCATATACCGAGATCTACGTCGGGGATTCCATGGATGCCGTCCGGCAGGTCGGGGACTATATCGCGGCCCGGTACAGTGCCCGGACCGTCCACTGGCATATCGCAGACGGCCCCTCCGGGGAAAAGGAATACTGGCTGAATCTCGACTGGCAGGCCGGGTACCCCGGCGGGCCGATCTTTGCGGACAATGGCGCGTACTACGCCTCCTTCCTCTCGGGAAAGGGCGCCCGGTACGCTGATAACGGGACGGAGATCTAAAAAAGGAAATAACCGGCGGACAAAGGGATACCTCCACACCGTCGCAACCGGCACTTGGGAGGAACTGCCGGCCGGGCCCCGTCCCCGCCCGGCCCGTACCGCACGGGCGTCCGCAGCAACTCTATAAATCGATCCCTGCCCAACATCCACACGAAACGAACATGGAACCGGACACCCCCTGCCCGTTCTGCTCACCGGCCCCGGAAGATATCATCGCAGAAAACGAGCTCTGCTATGCCCGGTGGGACCGGTACCCGGCAAGCCCCGGCCATGCGCTCATCATCCCCTACCGGCACGCGGAAGACCTCTTCTCCCTGACCGCGGAGGAGCGCTGCGCCCTCCTCGCGCTCGCCGACGATGTCCGGGCAGTCATCGTATCAAGGCATTCGCCCGGCGGGTACAACATCGGGATCAATATCGGGAGGATCGCCGGGCAGTCGGTGATGCACTGCCACTGCCATGTCATCCCCCGGTACCCGGGCGACGCGGACTCTCCTCGTGGCGGGATCCGGGGGGTTATCCGGAAGCACCGGGATATTCGCGGAGAACGCCGGGGACCGGGCCATGGTGAACCCTGACCGCGTACCGGATGACGGGCGGTGGAAGTTCGACATGCACATCCACCCGCGGTACCCGTAGGGCTCGGTCATGGACCCGGAGGCAGGGATGGCTTAAAGCTAACCCGCGGGTTCCACGTTTCGCTGCGCCCGGTTAAACGGGGGAGTCTCCCCATTTGCAGAATATATGAACTCCCGCACCCGATTCCTGTGTGCACAAGAGCGGGCCTTTATCAGAAACGCCCGCACCAGTTGCAGGATGCATGATTGAGATGATGAGAAAATACATCGCGGCCGTAAGCATCGTATTCCTGCTCGCGCTCGCGGTCCCCGCCCTCGTGGCGGCGGACGACACCCAGACGGTACAGCCAACGGACACCATCGCGCCGGCCGATACCACGGCCCCGGCAGTGACTGCTTCCCCCACGGACACGGCGGCAACTACCCCACAGGACGGCACCCCCGCACCGGACAGCGGCTGGTTCGGATCGTTTGAGAACTTCCTGGGCCTCCGGCACGACATCCACGGGCTGCAGGCTGACGACCGTAACCTCTCTTCGGATATCCAGGACAACCGCCAGGATATCCACGGGAACTGGTGGGACAACTGGAACATCTTCGGCAGCATCCTCGGGA
>DASPUR010000111.1:0-5480 GCA_035622795.1 Methanoregula sp.
TCAACGGGAATCCGCACCTGCTTCATGGAATCCCGGTCCCGGATCGTAACGGTCTGGGTCTCCTTCGTCTCGTAATCGACCGTGATGGCAAACGGTGTACCGATCTCGTCCTGCCGGCGGTACCTGCGCCCGATTGCACCCGAGTCGTCATACTCCGCAAGGATTCCCGACTTCTGCAACGTCCGGGTGAGGTCACCGGCGATCTCGTCGAGGCCGTCCCGGGCCATGAGCGGGAAGACCGCAACCTGGATAGGGGCCACTGCGGGAGAGAAACGCATGACGACCCGCTTCTCGCCGTCCGCGGTGTCTTCGTCGTACGCCTGCTCCAGCACCGCGTAGCACATCCGGTCGATGCCGTAACTGGGCTCGACCACGTGGGGGGTGATGTCCTCGCCCCGGACATCGACAATCTCATCCCTGACCTCGAAAAGGTCCGCGGGAATGTGGATCGTCTCGCCATCGACTTCGACATCGGCGCCCTCTGCGGTCGGTTCTGCGTTCGCGAGTGCCGTAAAGATCGCCTTCGCCTTGTTCCGGTACTGCTTGCCAAGGACGCCCATGTTCGGCACGATCCGCCGGCGCGGGACCTTCTTCGGCTCCTCGTACTGGATGAAGACGGTCATCGGCGTGCCGCTCGCGTCCCCGTGGGCTTTCAGGTCGTAGTCCGTCCGGTCCGCGATGCCGACGGTCTCGACCCAGCCGAACCGGTCCGAGAAGACCTCGGCGTCCCAGCAGTCGGTGGCATAGTGCGCGAGTTCGTCGGGGAGGTGCTGCCGGAACCGGAGCCGATCCGGCCTGATGCCGACCCGGACGAGGAGCTCGTGGGTGAGCGCGACATAATACGCGACGTACTCGTTAGCGATGACACACCCGTCAACCGCTTCCCGCATGGACATCGTGACCGGCTCCCCGTCACTGAGCTGCCGGTCCGATGTAAAAAGCGGCATCGTGTAACCTGCATAGCGGCGGAACATGGGGTGGCTGTTCTTGGAGTCCGGGTGGACGAAGATCTCCGCCTCGGCCTGCGTGAACTCGCGGAGCCGGATCATGCCCTGCCGGGGCGAGATCTCGTTCCGGTACGACTTGCCGATCTGGACGGCGCCGAACGGGAGCTTGTCCCGGTAGAACCGGAGGAGGCGGGTGAAGTCCACGAACATCCCCTGGGCCGTCTCGGGCCTGAGATAGCCGGTCCGCTGGGACCCCGGGCCGATGCTTGTTTTGAACATGAGGTTGAAGTGGAAGACCTCGACCTTGCCAAGGACCTCCTCGCAGGCGAGGCACTTGCACGTGGCGAGCACCGCCCCGAGTTCCTCGTTCTTCATCGTTGCCGCGTTTTTGATCCCGCCGCCTTCCGCCACATGGTCGGCCCGCAGGAATTCCCTGCAGTGGGGGCACTGGCACATCTTGTCGGCAAATCCCGCGACGTGCCCCGAGGCGATAAAAACTGCCTCCTGGGCAATCGTCGGGCACTCGATCTCGTAGTAGCCTTCCTGGATGACGTAAAATTCCCGCCAGATATTCTCGACCCGGCGCTTCATCATCGCGCCCAGCGGGCCGTAGTCGATGAACCCTGCGACCGCGCCATAGCACTCGGAGGTGGGCCAGATGAAGCCCCGGCGCTTCGCGAGGTCCATCACGTTCTCAAAAACATCGTTTGAACCATGTATCACTATCTATCCCTTCTTTCTTGCCGAATCAGTTTATCAGTTATGTTTGTCATCCTCTTATTTTCTCTGTTATACCACGATTCATCCAGAAAAATCTCCGAAGATAGAACATGTTTTCATTAACTTATACGAAATCGAAAAATTGATCATATCGAAATTATTCTTATCTCATTTACGTGCGGAAAATTTTTCTATTTTTTAATCCTATTTTCATTCCTCCTTTTCATTGCAGGATGTACAAGCCCTCAAACAGCCTCTCAATCTCACATTGTCACACCGACCCCCCAAATCATCTACATTACAGTTACAATCACCCCTACCCTGGCATCCACGCCCATAGTCACCGAATCAACAACCATCCAAGAGGGGACCCCGGTAATTACGATTCCGCCAGTCGGTGGAGAAGTCTCTCCCCAGGTAAACCGACAGCCGGTCTCCATCGATGGACGATATGTCGTCACAGCAACAAGCTCTTCACCTACGTCACTTCGACTTCCGATTGGACAGCACAGTCTTGCAGTGGGAACATATTCAACTCGGATCATCGATATTGAATTTGCAAAGACCAATAACCAGATGTTCGCTTTGTCGGACTCCGGAGGTATATCATCAGAAGCCGTGGGAGCAGCAAACAGCGGGCCAAATATTGTGACAAATGACATTCAAGGTCCTAGATCTTTCACCGGATATCAAGATTCAGTTCAAAAATTCAGAGTTAACGAAGGGGGGTATATTTTTACAGCTACCCACAACTCAGGAGGAAATTTCATTGTTCATATCACCGATTCGTCAGGAAATACGGTTGAATATCTCTTCAATGAGATCGGTCCATATTCGGGGAGTAAAATCGTCAGCCTTCCGGCGGGTGATTACTATTTGCAGGTTTTGGCAAGTGGACCGTTTGCTATCGATATGAGCCAATCGTAATTCCCCATGTTGCCCTAAATTTGCAGTGTTGATAATTCCAATGAAGAAACCAAAAAAAAAATGTTTCTCTCACGTAGATATCTTTTTATAAACCAGATCAACACTATCAAAGAGGTCCATTTCGTTGACCTTTAACGGGATGTACGTTGTGAATACATCGGGTTGATCAATCGTGAGCATTTCGGTTGTTGTTAATTGTCCAATGACCTTTCCCCCTTTACGAACATTAACTGCAATGATATAATTTGAGGGCCGGGCATTTCTTGGAGTGAGGGTCGCAGTTACATCGACAAAATTCCATTGTGGATCTACTGGTCGTCCCTGGCAATGAGCGGTCGAAATAACTTTTGACGCTGAATTCTTGCCTTCAGTATTTTCGCGGATAAAAGTGTTAATCTCACCTTCAGAAATTCCAATAATTTTTGGTGGGGATTGAGTGAGACCGTATGTTGGATCATTCGCTACAACCGGAAAAAGATCCTGCATATCGCAGTTGTTTATAGGGAAACTAAGGAAACTTTTTGAGAATTGAAGATTTGATGTCATCGGATCTGAACCAGATGCATCGACAGATCCCGGCGTAATCATCTCAATTGTCGGAGAATTTGTTATCACTGCTGTTGGGGCAAGGGTTGAGACAGTTGTCGTTTCAATAATTGCAGGAGTAGGAGATGTTGACGCATTGGGTGGGGGCAACATTGAAGTAGGTGGGACATTTGATGTCGGTATTGTCGTGATCGAACCCGTTCCCGTAGATGACGTACAACCTTCTGCCATAATCAGCAGACATACAAGGGCAAGAACTGCAAAAAACAGCTTAATTTTTGACATAAACAGTAAATCAAAACCTGGACTATATATCAATTATTATTTGATTTCCATTCTCTAGCCAGTGAAATTGTCGCACCAAAAAGACTATCCATAATGCGGGACAGGAAGGTAGGAAGGGGAAGCATCCTGCAGGGATAGGACTCCCCGCATCACGACACCTCCTGCCGGCAGTGCAGGAAAAGTGCACCGGGCGGGGCATCCCGCAAGTTCGCAGAAAATACCCTCCCGGGCCTCAGAAGGCCCGGTCTTCCCGGAAACCGCCTGTAAAACCAGGTGGCCCCGAGGGATAGCATTAAATAGAAGGCAGGGTATTGTATTCACTATTCCTACAACGGAGTAAGCGATGACCGAAGACAAACGCAAAACCCATCTGCTGAAACTCTTCAGCTCCATGTCGGGAAAGACCAAGATTGTCGAACCGATGAAAAACATCCATGGGACTCTGAGAGACAGCGACGCGATCGAGCGCGAAGTCGCCCTCGTCATGCGCGAGATCACCGAACAGGGGATCTTCAAAACGTCGTTAAAGCCGATCCAGCTCGCGAAGCTCGTGACTTCCTTCTATGCCGGGAAGAACGACACCGAGATCGCCCGCGAGCTCGGCGACGAGAAACTCAGCAAGACCGTTGCACGGGCACGGGTCAGGCTCAAGCTCTTCCGCGACCTCGACTTCAAGATGCCGTTTGACCGGATATCGATGGAGAACCTCATCGATTCCGGGAAAACGATGAAGGAGATTTCCGAAGAGCTCGGGGTAAGCCCCTCCACCCTGCGCGAGTACCGGCATGTGATCGAGGAGCAGGAAGACCCGACCATCGACCCGTACATCAACCGGATACGGGACGTCATGGAGGACCGCGACCTCTCCGAGCAGATGACCAGGAGCGTTACCGCCGACGGGCTTGGCGACTCCATCGATATTACCGAAGCCGAAATGATCGATGTGAGCTGAAGGGTTGGCAACAGGCGCCACTCCGTCGATCCTTTTTTACCGGTGGTTCCCGCGAGCCATGGCTGTTCTTTCTTAGCTTACGGAAATCTTCTTTCGGGCAGACTTCGATGTAGCATATATGCAACTCACCTGGCTCGGGCACTCCTGCGTCCTCCTCTCCGGATCGAAAAGGGTCATGATAGATCCGTTCATCGAAGGGGGGAGTGTCGCGGCTCTCGATCCCGATATCGTTGCTGTCACCCATGGCCATTACGATCATATCGGTGAAGCCGTCGCACTGGGAAAGACCACCGTGGCGATCGCCGAGATCGCAAACTACCTCAGCGCTCAGGGGGTCCCGGCCGAGAGTATGAACATCGGCGGGACCCTGGTCATTGAGGGTGTATCCTTTACCATGACCCCGGCGCTCCACTCGGGGGGTGCCGGGGATCCGCAGGCCGGCTGGGCAGGTAGCACCGCCGCGGGTTTTGTCGTGGAAATGGACGGGGTCCGGGTCTACCACGCGGGCGATACCGCGCTCTTCTCGGACATGAAGCTGATCGGTGAGCTCTACCGCCCCGATGTTGCACTCCTTCCCATTGGCGGGAGGTACACGATGGGGACTTCGGAGGCAATGATGGCAGCAAATTTCGTAGGTGCTAAAACCGTAATCCCCATCCACTACAATACCTGGGACAAGATTGCAGCTGACCCCGTGCCGTTCAAAAAAGCAATCGAACGCGTGACCGACTTAAAAGTCGCGGTCCTTGCGCCCGGAGAGAGCATCGAGATCCGGCAGGGGCAGTAACGGGAATACGGGTTTCGTACCAGTATCTCTCTGATTTTTCCGATAATTCACGAGTAATTTTCCCGGGCCCCGGGGAATTATATCGCGATCGTTCTCGTTTTCCTATCCTGTTAATACCATCCTCCGCCAACCTTAAACCATGCAGGCGATAGTCCCGGCGGGCGAACTGGAAAGCCGCATGCGGCGCTTCCGCGCCCGGATGGACGTGGCGAACCCCGGGTGGGGGATCGCGGTCATACTCTCCAAGATCAACCTCTTCTATTTCACCGGCACCATGCAGGACGCGATGCTCATCGTCCCCGGTGACGGCGACCCG
>DASPUR010000112.1:0-8360 GCA_035622795.1 Methanoregula sp.
ATCCCGTAGAACATGACGTTTGAAGAGGACTCGCTGCCGGAGATGAACGAGCCGAAGAGGCCCAGCGTCGGGCTTATCACCGGGAACGCGATGCCGAAGGCGAGCGCGAGGGAGAGGCCGATCACCACGTTCATGTTGAAGGCGTTCGCACCGGGTGCGAAGGATAGGGTCCCGTTGATGACCGACTGGCCGGACCAGTCCATCACGTACGCGATCGCAAAGAAGACCATCGCAGCGAGCGTCGGGCTCCAGGCGCGTTTCCACCAGAGGCCGATGATCTTCGTGGCCTCTTCCCGGGTTTTAATCAGGACGGGCGCTGCGAGAAGCGTGCTGACGAAGACCCAGAAGTATGCCTGGTTTAAGAGCTTCAGGTCCACGATTTTATTGGCAAGGACATGGATCTTCTGGACCGGGCCGAGGAAATTGTAAAGCCCTGTCTGGATGACGGGGATGCTGATGACGATGACGAATGCCAGGAGCAGGATCCACGGGAACGCCGCTTTCCAGAGTGGCATGTCGGCATGGGATCCGCTGAAGGGGATCTCGTCCCTGGGCTCTGTCTTCCCAATGGGTTTTCCCCGGATGGCCCGGAGCAGGAAGAGGACCGCGATGGTGACGAGGCCTGAGAAGACTCCCACGAGGCCTATGGCCGACGCCGGGAGGATGTTGACGAAGAGGATCGCCGAGAGGCCGAGGGTGACCCCGGCGATGACCGCGGTGGAGAAGCCCTTCTTCACTCCCTCAATCCCGTCGGCTACCCAGAGCATGCCCAGCGCGATGCCGGTCGAGATGACCGGCAGGAAGAGGGCCACGAGGCTTCCGAGGATCTTTGCATCGAACCCGAAGACCGATGCCGGCAGGGTGATCGGCACGGCGAGCAGGGAGAACGAGGTGAGCGGGTCGTACCCGAGGCAGGGCAGGGCGATCGCCGCGACGGGGGAGAAACCGAGCGCCAGCATGATGGGGGGGAGCATCGTGACCGGGGTCGCACCGATCGATACGAGGAAGGACCCGAACCCCACGTTGAGGATCATGATCTGCTCGTACCGTTCGGCAGCGATGGACCGGATATAGTGCGTTATCCGGTGGATCGCGCCGGTGACATCCATCATGGTGACCTGGAGGATGGTGAGGAGCACCATTAAGGAGATGCCAAACGACGAGAGCACCCCGTTCCAGGACGCATACAGCGCTATGTCGGGGGATGTCTGGAAAAAGACGATCGCAAAGATGACGGTCAGAAGCCAGCCGATGATGCCCATGAGCGTCCCCGACTGCTTCAGGAACACGAGACCGATGAAGATCAGGAGAATGGGCAGGATTGCAAGAATAAACTGAACGATGAGATCCAATCTGATCTACCCTCCGGGGTAATGAGAGAAGTCTGCCATGCTATTGCATAACAATATCGTTTTGATCCCGGGATACTTCCGGGTTTATAAAAAACGCCGGCGCGGTGGACAGCGACCTGCCGGGCCGGGTATTCCCCGGGTGTTTCCTCAATCAACTCCCCGGTCGACTCCTCCGAGCCGGACCGGGATGCGGGACGAATACAAACGGGCAGCTCGGCACGGGCGGCAAAAACGGTGAACCCGTTAAGGATTATTTTTTTCCCATGAGACACGGCCTCCCCCTCTTGCGACATTACAGGTCTTCTTCCTGCTATCCGACAAGGATATTCCTACCGTTTCCCTACCAATTTATTGTTAAGGAAAACTCATTTCCATTATATGCGCTCACCGTTCAGGACGCCCGCACCTCTTATCATTATTCTCTGGGCGATTGCTATCGCGGCGACTACCTTCCTCTTTATGGGGAGCCCCAACATCGTGTACGGCATCGTTATCCAGGGCATCTGCATGATCGGCTCAGCCGCCGTGATCCGGAATTCTTTCCGGGGAACAGGCTGAATCTGCAAGTCCCTTCTCCCGGAATCTTCCCGCCGCCCCACGAAAAAATTCGGGATCTGTCAAGTCTTCGAGGGTTGCAATAAATTCTGTATCGCTAAAAACAGTGCTCTCCTCTCGCAGCCATTACGGAGCCCCGATTGCCGGCAAAATCCGTGCAGATTCAAATAAGAGAGAATATGAGTTCTAACCTGGTAACACTGCGTTATCATCAGGATTCTTATATGCCCCGGGAGCGTCAGGGATCACGATGATTCCTGTGATCAAACGGTAAACTGTTTTTAGTCTGCACTGCCAACCTAACTCTGCAGTGACGACAGCAATCCTTGGCGGCGGTCTCTCGGGGCTGACTCTCGCCCGCCTCATGCACGAGAAAGGGGAAGAGGTCATCGTCCTCGAAGCCGAACCGGTGATCGGCGGCCTCTGCCGCTCGAAAACGACCGGCGGGTTCACCTTCGATACCGGCGGGTCGCACATCATCTTCTCCCGCGATACCGGGGTCCTCGCGTTCATGAGACGGATGATCGCGACCAACCTGCAGGAGAACCACCGGAACACGAAGATCTTCTACAAGGGCCGGTTCGTCAAGTACCCGTTCGAGAACGGGCTTTCCGATCTCCCTCCGGAGGACCGGTTCTTCTGCATCAACGAGTTCATCAAAACCCTCATCGAGGCCGAAAAAGGCAGCCTCAGGACACCTGCGAATTTCCGGGAATGGATCTACTACACTTTCGGGAAGGGGATCGCAGAGTGTTACATGGTCCCGTACAACGAGAAGATCTGGAAGTTCCCGACCGAAAGGATGTCGCTCCACTGGGTCGACGGCAGGATCCCCCGGCCACCCGTCGAAGACATCATCCGGTCGGCGATCGGGATCGAGACCGAGGGGTACACCCACCAGGCAGTCTTCGCCTACCCCCTGGACGGCGGGATCGAGGCGCTCGTGGCCGCGATCGCCGCGCCGGTCCTCCCCTTCATCCGGACCGGGTTCCGGGTCTCGTCCGTCAGGAAGTCCGGGAACCGCTGGGAGATCGGCAACGGCAGCGAGGTGATCGAAGCCGACCGCTGTATCTGCACGATGCCGGTCCACCACCTCCTCCCCTGCCTCGCGGGGGTTCCCACGGACGTCGGGGCGGCGTGCGATGCGCTCCGCTACAACTCCCTTGCCTGCGTGAACATCGGGATCCGCGGGACGGTCCCCCCGGTATCGTGGATGTATGTCCCCGACCCTGCCCTCGGCCGCACGAACCGCATCTCGTTCCCTTCCGGCTACAGCCGGCATGCCGCGCCCGCGGGCCACAGCTCCGTCCTCGCCGAGATCACCCACCTTCCCGGGGACGAGGTGAGCGGGATGTCCGATGCCGGGCTGGTGAATGAAGTCGTCGGGATGTGCGGGCGCATGGGCCTTTTCGAGGAAAAGGATATTGTCCATACCTCGGTCGAACGGCAGGAGTTCGCGTACGTGGTCTACGACCTCGCGTACCAGGCCAACATAGCCAAAGTCAGGGAGTACTGCGCAGGAGCGGGCATACCGCTTGTCGGCAGGTTTGCACAGTTCGAGTACCTCAACATGGACGGCTGCATCCGCAGCGTCATGGACTTTGTAAAAAGCGATGGCGCCTGACGGTGCCCCTGTCCCGGCGCCGGGAGAGGGCGGGCCGTCGTTCCTGCATCACGCTTATTATCCGCGAACGTGAAAGTGGTACAGGAGTTTATTTTACGTCATGATATCGGTCATCATCCCGACATTCAACGAAGAAGAGAACATCGCGCAGTGCCTCGTCTCCCTCTCCCACCAGACGGTTGCCCGTACTACCTACGAGGTCATTGTCGTGGACGGGGGCTCGAAGGACAGGACCTGCGAGATTGCGAGAAAGTATGCCGACAGGGTCTTCACCCAGACCAGCCGCAAGGTCGGGGGTGCACGGAACGACGGGATCGATGCCGCGAAGGGGGATATCGTCGCGA
The DNA here is from genome assembly GCA_035622795.1 of Methanoregula sp. Taxonomy (GTDB): domain Archaea; phylum Halobacteriota; class Methanomicrobia; order Methanomicrobiales; family Methanospirillaceae; genus Methanoregula. Next base: position 3,876 of record DASPUR010000112.1, read on the forward strand.
CCACCGACGCCGACTGCATCCTCCCGCCCTCGTGGATCGCCGACCTTATGAAGGATTTTGACGACCCCGCCGTGGCCCAGGTCTACGGCCCGGTCTATCCCATCGAGGACAGCATCGGCAACCGCTTCTCGCTCCTCCTCGCCAACACCTTCTCCCGGATCGGGTACTATTCCCGGACCTTCTATTACACGCTCGGCTGCAACACGGCGTTCCGGAAGGACGCCTTCCTCCGGGCGGGGAAGTACCGGTGCATCGACGCCGGCGACGACCTCGAGATCGCGCTCCGGATGCTCGAACAGGGTACGATCAGGTTCGACGGGAGACTGAAAGTCGGGTTCTCGATGCGCCGGTACAAGCAGTACGGGACCCTCAAGTCCCTGTACGAATGGATCTACATCGTCTCCCACGGCGGCGAGACCCAGAAATATTCCTACACGCAGAAGAAGTACAAGTGACCCGGGCAGAGCCGGGCAGATCGGTATGACACACGAGGACTGTTCCGGAGGCGGGCGGACCGGCGAACAGGTCGCCGCGTTCGATGAGAGCGGCTACGCGAGGCTCCTGGGTATGCGCATCCTCGAGGCCCGGGACGGGCACGCGAAGGTCGCGATGGGCGCCGAGGGCATGCTGAACCCCCACGGGGTCTTCCACGGGGGGGCGATCTTCTCCCTCGCCGACCACGCGTTCGGGATCGCGGCCAACTGCGGTGAGGCGGACCGGGTCGCCGTCTCGGTCCATATCCAGTACATCGCCCCCGCAACCGGGCCGCTGACCGCGGTCGCGGACAAGGTTGCCGACAACGGGAAGTATTCGACGTTCCGGGTGATAGTGCACGAGGGCACGCGGGTCATCGCGGAGTTCGACGGCGTGGCGCTCCGGGTCGATCCCGGGGCGCCCTGATCCCCCTGAATCTGTCGGCTCTTTCTGCCATGAAGGGTTTGAAGGGCACCCGGGCATGCCGCCCCCGGCAGGGCGGTCCACCGGAGGCAACTGATTTATAGAACCGGCGTAAATACTGCGATCCATGGCTGTAACACTGACAAGGCCCTCCCCTCTCCGGACGGCAGCCGCGATCATCCTTGGCGGCGTTATCGGGTTCATCGTATTCCTGCTGTTTGCCCTGGTAATAGCGGCGGTCAACGATCTGATGGGCATGAATATCCCGTTCACCCTCAGGGCAGACGAGAATGCGTGGAGCGCCGGCCTTCTCATCCTCTTTATCGGCCTCTCGATTGCCGGTGTTTACTGGAAAGAGCTCACCACTCCGCCGGAAGAGCCGGAGGGGCCGGCCGCAGAGCTGCCGGAAGACGAAGAGACTGACTGATCCCTCCTGACTTTTTTTGGCACATTTTTTGGCACATTATCGATCGTTTAATCGAGGGGATCATGCCCCGTTCGTGCGGAGTTGTGCCCCGGATCCCCTGAAGTACGACAGCCCCGCGGGCCGCCAGGGCGCCCCTGAGCCTGAGGGCTCCTCCCGGATCCGCCCGCCGAGGCAGTCAGCCACCCGCCGGCCAGGAGCGGGTTTTTAAAGAACCGGATTCTTTTTCCTTTTTCCGGGCAGTTTACGGCGTGCTTTCCCTGAAAATTCCCGGATATCCGGCGGGGCGGCGCGATAAACCCGGCATGAGCGGTGGTTCCGGACGGCTTTTTTACGGCCAATGTTTTTAGAACTGTCCTGACCCACCATCTCCTCATGTCACCGGAACAGGAGGCACTGGCAACCGTTGCAGGGCTCATGGCCCTTGCCGCCCGCACGGCACCGAAAGGAAAGGGAACCGATACCATCATCATCCGGGTCGTCTCGGGAAAGGATCTCCGGGCCCTTGCCAAACGGCTGGACATGCTCGGGACCGAACGGGAGATCGGGTTCTTCCACCGGGATGCAGGAAACCTTGCAGCGAGCGGGGCCTGCGTCCTCATCGGCGCACGGGGGAACCTGGTTGCCGGTGTCGACTGCGGCGCCTGCGGTTTTTCAAGCTGTGCGGAGATGGCGGCAGCGTTTGCGAAGCGCACGGGAAAACCCCGGTATTTCTCGGGGCCGAACTGCGCGGTCAGGATGGCGGACCTCGGGATCGCCGTCGGTTCCGCCGTGAAGACCGCCCAGATCCACAATGCCGACAACCGGGTGATGTACTCTGCCGGCGTGGCGGCGATGGACCTCGGCCTCCTCGGTCCCGAGTGCACGGTGGCCTACGGGATCCCCCTCTCGGCGACGGGAAAAAACGTGTACTTCGACCGGGCGCCGGGGCCGGACAAGGCAAAATAGTGCAGGGAGCAAAAGTCCCGGGCCCTGCCAATGGAAAGGGTTATCCGTTCCCGTCGTCCTGATCATCTTACGCAGTACCCTGGACCGGAAAACCGGCGATATCCCGCGGGATCCGCGGGACATTCCCGCCTTGTTTTCCGGGAGGGACTGGTACGGACTGTTGTGTTATGCCGGCCATGAAGATACGCGGCGGGGACCTCGACCTCGTCGAATACGATTTCAGGACATTTGCTCCCGGAACGGACCTCAAGACGCTCGGGCTCGAGCACCGGAAATTTTCCCCCGTCCCCGTCAGGGAAACTGTAACCGTCACGGCGCCGGGGCGCATCCACTTAACGGTGCTCGATATGAACCGGTTTGCCCCGGACCATCCCGGCGGGGGGGGCATCGGCTTTGCGATCCAGTGCTACTGCACGGCAACGGTCAGGTGCACGGACAAGGCCGTAACGGTAAAGTACTCCCGGGCACCGCTGGTCGAGAATTTCGTGGCGGTCTTCAAAAAAGCGGTGGGGTACACGGGCGGCTTCCAGATCACCGTGACCGAACAGGAGTTCAAGCACGTGGGCCTGGGCTCCACGAGCACGATGATGATCGCCGTCGCTTCCGCCCTGAACCGGGCCGTGGGCTCTCCCCTGACGAGCAACCAGCTCCGGATGCTGATCGGCCACAATTACGTCGAGGAGACTGCCGACGGGAAGATCGCGTTCGGGTTCGAGACCGGGGTCGGCCCCGCGGTGAGCGTCAACGGCGGCATGGCGGTCATGGGCGACGAGCTGGCGCTGGTGTACCACCACCCCTTTGCGGAGGGGAAGAACGTGTACATCCTCATCCCGCCGACCGACATCTCCTCGGCAGGCACCCAGGAGTTCGACCTGCTGATGAACAAGGCGCGGACTCTCGACTACCGGGACAGGGAACTCAAGGCCTACCTCTTCATGATGGACCTCGTCCCCGCGCTCGAGAAAGGGGACTTAAGGAAGATCGGGGACGTCATCTGGGAGATCGAGTTCCGGGGCTCGAAGCGTGCCGAGGTCGAGCATCACGGGTTCGGGATCTACCACTACATGAGCAGGCTGCGGGACGCGAAGCTCGAGTTCGTGGGCATGAGTTCGGTCGGCCCTGCCATCGCCATCGTGACCGGGCTCGACCGGAAAGCGGTCGAAAAAATCCTCAAGCCCCTCGGGCTTAAGATAGCAGTGGAGACTAAGGTGGATAACCGGGGATTGGTGGTGGAGGAGGGCTGACACCTTCTTCACGTTCTCGAAGTCTTCACAAAGCAGGTTCCGATATTTCACTAACGATAGCCCCCCGCCTCAGGGCTGCTCACGGGGACGAAGCGTTCATCGGGAACGCGGAGTCGAGAAGAACCGAAGGTTCTTCGCTGCACGGCGGGGCAGATTACCGGCAAGATCGATTTGCAGGTAATTTGACCCCGCGGGGATTTGAATCCTAAAAAGAATGAGACTTGAGAGGGCACCGGTCTTCAACCGCACCCGGAACGGGCTGGGGGCTCTTACGCGAAAAATACTAACATATTCTCCTCCTCGGGGTTCTGATGAACTCCTTTTTTAAGAATCAAAAAATACACCAGGCGCGTTACACAATCAGACAGCTAAAAAAACAAACGTCTGCCCTTTCCCTCCCTGCCACGGGGTGAGGGGCGACGAGCCCCCGAACACCCGTGGGGGCATCGCAAGGTTGACAGCACCCATAAATTCCATTACAGATCCTGCTCGCATTAGCTCAGTTTCTCACATCAGGGTGTAAAACCGGGTCCCGGAATCAAAGGAAAATTTATCCTTCTTTCCCGCATTCCCCCTCTTTCTTCGCAAAGTACGCCCGGATGAGGGCGGCGGCGATGAAGAGGAGGGTTCCGGCCGTGAGCAGGACGACGAGGGTAATGAGGAGGCTCATGTTCTCCCGGACGACCGGGAATGACCCGAGGAAGTAGCCGGCAAAGACGACCGCACAGGTCCAGCAGATCCCGCCCAGGACATTATAGAAGAGGAAGCGCCGGTACTGCATGGACCCCACGCCGGCAAGGAAGGGGGCGAAGGTCCGTATGATCGGGAAGAAGCGTGCGATAAAGATGGTCGCCCCCCCGTATTTTTCATAGAACCCGTACGTCCGGTCGATATACTCTTTTTTCACCAGCCCCGGGAACCGGCAGAGGAATACTTTGAGGCCGAGGTAGTTCCCGATCCAGTAATTGACCG
>DASPUR010000113.1:0-7406 GCA_035622795.1 Methanoregula sp.
GGGTGTGGGGCGAGACGTACTTCAACCGGTGCTCCTCGCTCAAGGCCGGCCGGAAATGCCGCTGGCCGCTCTAAAATACCCTGAACCATCGGATTGATGCCGTCCGCGTCAGCTCCTTTGGCAGCTTCTGTGACTAGATATAGATCCGGAGCTGACCTATAGATCCGTGAACTTCGACAAGCGGTACTGGCTCCTCATTGCGGCGGCGATGGCCTGCGCCACCGTCGCCTCGGCCTGCACTCTGTATATGAAAGCCGTATACGGGCATTTTATCGAGTGCAATTCCGTGAGCGCGGCCTGCTTTGAGCGTATCGGGATGGTGCCGAGCATGGTCCTCGGGATCCTCGCGCTGCTCCCCCTGATGGTTGCAATCCCGTACCTTTTCCGGGAGAACGCACGACCGGGCCTCGTATCGGTCCTCATCCTCCTCTGCATCGTTGCGTACACCGCCTTCGATGCCACAAACGACGTCTCGGCCATCATGGGATTCCAGCACCCGTGCGTGGTAGCCCACACGCTCCTGTCAGCCACCAACAATATCGCCGGCACGGTCATCGGTACCGGTACGTCGGCGTGCTGAAGGGAATTCCCCGGAAACAAGCACAGGCGTTTTTTTTAAAGTCCCGCCCTTTTTGCGGCGTCGAGCAGGACCCACGCCACCTCGTCCGGTATCCCGGCCATCGGGACGTGCGACGAAGGCAGGCCTATGAACGTCCAGCCCGGGACGGAGGCAAGATATTTCAGGGCCTCCCGGGAAACGCGGATGAAATCGCTCTCCGTGCAGTACACGTACGTCTTCCCGACCGGTTCCAGGTCCCGGGGGTCGAACTGCAGTTTCTCGGTGTACGGGAGGGCGGGCTCAAGCCCGGCACAGGAGAAGGGGTCGATGCCGGCCGCAGCGATGATATCGAAGAGCGACTGGCCGGGGGCAGGGAGGGCTGCATCGATGTACACCAGGTGGCGGACCCTCCCCTCAAGCCGTGATGCGGCGCCGGTGATGACCATCCCGCCGTAGCTGTGCCCGACGAGGACCACGTTCCCCAGGCCCCGGTCGGCGATGAAGGAGCAGAGCTGGAGGATATGCCCGGTGAGGTCCGTGCAGTGCTCGTCGATAAGGGTCGGCGTAAAGACGCGGTGGCCGTGCGCAGCAAGGAGCGGGACCACCGGGTCCCAGATCCGTGCGCCCATCCGGCCGTCGTCCGTATGGACCGGTGCCCCGGTTGTCAGCCGGTTCCAGGTCTCCGTGGACATGCTGCCGCCGTGGACAAGGACAAAATCGGCCATTGTACCCTGATAGCCTCCTGCCGGATACGTGAACGGTTGACTGTTGGTTTTCGTACTATAAGGTGCTGGTTGCTCTTCCGGGCCCCGCGGCTCTGATGGCACAACGGTATGGTACTGTGCTTTTAAACCCGGTCACCCCTCTCAAACAGATCCTGCACCCATGCACGGTTTGCCCGGAGAGCGCAGCCGCCCGTGGTCTCAGTGAGGATACCATGTTCCATCCGGATCTTCTCCAGCAACCGGGACCGGAGGGCTTCCTCAAGGGGCACCTCCTTGAGGCTCATATCGGAATAGGGGGCTGCCGGGCAGGGTTCGAGGCTTCCGGAAGGGCTGATGTGGACGAAGCCCCGGCCCGCGGCAAGGCAACCCCCGAAGACATCCTCATCCCCGGGAAACCCGATGAAGATTGCCGGGAATTTCCGGTTGAAACCCGACAGGGCACTGTTCAGCGCCCTCCTCCGCTCCGGGGCGAGGACGAGATGCTCCGTCCCGGGCACCATCGGTACATATTCGACATACGTGAACGCCCGTGCCCCGAGACCGATCATCTCCCGGACAAAGGCCTCCTTCGTCACCAGTTCGAAATTTTCCTGGGTCGTGGTCACCGAGCAGCCGAAGAAAACGTTCCGGCTCCTGAGCCGGTCGCAGGTCCCGAGCAACCGGTCGTAGACACCGCTGCCCCGACGCGCGTCAGTATCCTCCCGTGACCCCTCGAAACTGATGACCGGGACGATGTTCCGGTGGCCGGCGATCGCATCCGCCATACCGTCATCGATGAGGAGGCCGTTGGTGAAGACCGGGAAGAGGACTTCGGGGTGCGATGCTGCCATCCGGAAGATCTCGTCCCTGCGCACGAGCGGTTCGCCGCCGGCCAGAACGATGACCGAGATGCCGATGGCAGCGGCCTGTCCGGCAACGGATGCGAGGAGATCTGCGTTCATCTCGGCCGGAATATTCATTTCGCGGCCATGCATGTAGCATCCCGAACAGGAAAGGTTGCACCGGGAGGTGATGCTTGCGATCAGTACCGGGGGTACGATCAGCCCGTCCTGCAGGGCCTTATCCCGCAGCTGAGCCGCGGCTTTCTGGTGACGCAGGATCGCCATGCCGGAGACAGCAAGCACCGGGCTTGCCGTGACAATCCGCAAAGCCTGCCCGAGGGTGTCGCCAATGGCACGATCAAGAATGGCGCGGTATTCCGGGGGTCCCTGTTCCATGGTTTTTCCTTACCGGCGCTGTTCCGGATCCCGGCACGCTGTCTTCCCGCCAGGGAAGCTCCCATTCCGGCACGTGTCTCAGGACGGATCGTCGCTGTTCTGATCTTATCCCCCGAATGCAAAAAAACCATCTTTGCAGGTCCCGGGAAAAGGGATGAACAGCTCTTCCGTGTACGGGCAGGTTCAGCTGTATCCGCAGGCCGGAAACCTTTTCCACAACTCCTGCCACGGCCCGGATAAACAGGACTGCCTGTTCCCGAAAAGACACCCGGGCCCGGAACCCCCGGCCCCGTCCCCTTCGTTCCTGATGACCCGGGAGAGGCCGGGAAGCATCGCGGACTGCTCGTACACGTGCGCCACGACATAGTTATGAATGCGTGCGTACCCGTCGTACCTGGCAATGAGCGTACGGTTGCATTCCGCTCCCCCTCCGGAAGTGACGGCTGCGTTCCCGCCTGCATCCTGATTCGTGCACCCTTCGATCTGCGGCCGTAGCAGGGCGATCATGCGGTCCGCCTCTTCCCGGTCTGATAGGATCTCCGCGACCGGGCGAGCGCCCGTGTACTCTTTTGTCCCGTTCCCCACCCGGATCACGAGCGGGGGACTGATAGCGGTAGTTCCCGTCGCGTTCCCACCCGTGCTGTTCCCCAGCCGCGAAGGCACGGCGCCGATAAGCGCAGGGCCCGTGGTCTCGACATACAGGTAGCCGGTCCCCATGAACCCGGGACCCGGGTTCCTTATGCCGACTGCCATGTGGTGTTCGGGGACGAAGAAGAGGAGAGAGACATCATAGCCTTCCCGCGAGAGAAGGCCCGCGAGGAGGAGGCTCTTGTCCTCGCAGCTGCCGGTGCCGTCCACGAACGTCTCGACCGGGAACCGGGCCGGTGTCCCCGGATCGATGTCAGCCTGCACGTCATACGGGAGGCCCTGGACAAAGTCCGTCACAAACTCGAGGTACCCGTCGTCCGAAAGCCCGTGCGACCTGCGGGCAGCCCGCAGGCTCCCGAGGAGGGATGCGAAAAAGCCGTCCTGCCGGGGGTCGACGATGAACGCGGTGTAATATCCCGGTGCAAGGGCTTCTACCGTCGTCTCTGGCGGGGCAATGGCATATTTCGTCCCGTTCCGGGCTCCGGTGTACACCGCGATATCCGCGTCCGCACTCACGGTCACGTTGCCGGTGGCCAGCGGGACGTTGTACGAGCGGCTGACAGTCCCGTTCATCCCGCTTTCAGCGATGAAAGGGTATCTGATCTCGCCGGGTTGCACAGGAACCGGAGCCGGAAGGAGGCCGGGCGTTTCCGGAGAGAGATCCTGACCCGCATGTGCCGGTGTTTGCAGCACGGTAAGGATGAGGAGGAGGACGCAGGTTCCGGTAAGGACCAGAACTGGTGCGTACCACCCGGAACCGGTGGGAAGGTTCATCCTAAGCTATGCCGGTTGCCGGGAGGAAAAAGGTTCTCTTTCATGCAGGGTCCGGTGCACCGGACCTTTTTTTTTAGAGGGCTACTCCCCTTCATCCTCCCACGCCCGGAGGATGTCGAGGTCCCGCTTCTGTGTCGCCCGCGATAGAGCCTGCGCCCGGCTCAGCACCCGCCCCTGGACAAAATCGTACTCGCAGAGGATCCGGGAGTTCCTGAGCAGGGTTGCCCGTACCGGGTGGTACCGGCATGCGATCTTCTCCTGGTTCCGGAAATACCACTTGATCCGCCGGAACGTGAGCCAGTCGAGCTTCATGGCGAGCGTGGCATGGAACCGGAAGCCGTCGGCGGAGTCCCGGTCATAGTCCCGCAGGGTGCAGTACGGGGCGATCGCCTGCGCCAGCTGGTACCGGAGCCGCCTGAGGTTCTCATCAGGGGTGATCGTCACGTACACGACCCGTGTATCATCGAAGAACCCGTACCCTCCCACCTCGTACCGGGGCATGGTTTCCTGCGCGGAACAGACCCGGGCAAAATCCCCCGCGAGCCTTCCTTCCTCATCGGTCGTGAACGGCCCGGCGAGCGTGATGTGCGGGGCGACGAGCCGGCTGATCCCAAACTTCTCCTGCAGCTCCTCAGAGAGCGTCCGGATCCGGGTCTTCACCGGGCCCATGAGGCGGATGTCGATCAGGTAGCGGGCCATCGTCTTTTCATCCGGTCCCGCGGGAAGCTTCCGGGGACCATTAAGACGGTGTTGGACGCCGGCGGGAAATATCCTGTCGGTTCGCGAGAATTTTGCCCGGGCGAACCGGGAACTCCTGCCCGGAGGTGCCCGGGCCTGCGCCCGAGAATTTAAATACGGCCGGGATCCAACCACGCCGGCAGGAGCATCATGGAGCTGACCCCCGTCGCGCAGTCGCTGCTGGAATACCGGTACCTTCTCCCGGGCGAGAAGCCCGGTGAACTCTTCCGACGGGTTGCCGGAGCGGTCGGTACCGCCCAAGAAGAGGAGTTCTTCCGGATGATGGAAGAGCTCCGCTTCATCCCCAACTCGCCCACCCTCATGAATGCCGGGACCCTTTCGGGCCAGCTCTCGGCCTGTTTTGTCCTCCCGGTCGAGGACTCGCTCCAGGGGATCTTCTCAACCCTTGCGGTCATGGCCGTCATCCACCAGAGCGGCGGCGGGACCGGGTTCTCGTTCAGCCGGCTCCGCCCGGCGGGCGACCCCGTCTCCTCCAACCTCGGCGTGGCCAGCGGCCCGGTCCCGTTCATCCGGGTGTACGACGAGGCCACCAACGCGGTGAAGCAGGGGGGGAAGCGGAGGGGTGCAAACATGGCCGTGCTCTCCTCTTCCCACCCGGACATCCTGGACTTCATCAACGCCAAGACAAAGGGCGGCCTCGAGAACTTCAACATCTCGGTCGGCTTCGATGCGGAGTTCTTCTCCTGTCTTGAGAAGGGTATCCCGTACGATCTCGTCAACCCCCGTACGGGCGCCGCCATGCGGAGCACCGGTGCCCGCGAACTGTGGGAAGCCCTCTGCCGGGCTGCATGGCAGACCGGCGACCCCGGCGTCCTCTTTCTCGATATTATCAACGGGAAAAACCCCACGCCCGGCCTCGGGCCCATCGAGGCGACGAACCCCTGCGGCGAGCAGCCGCTCTACCCGTTCGAGAGCTGCAACCTCGGGAGCCTCAACCTCGCGCGGTTCGTGGCCGGCGGGGTGCTGGATGAAGAACAGCTCAGCGGGGCGGCCCGGCTCGGCGTGCAGTTCCTCGACGGGGTCATCGACGCAAACCGCTTCCCGGTCCCGGAGATACGGGAGCGGACGCTCCTGACCCGGAAGATCGGCCTTGGCGTGATGGGCTTTGCCGATGCCCTCATCCTCATGGGCATCCCGTACGGTTCGGAGGAGGCGCTCAAAGTCGCCGGCCGGACCATCGCGCTCATCTCCCGGGCAGCGCACGAGGCCTCCCGCGAACTCGGCGAAGAGAAGGGCTCGTTCCCCGCGATCGACAAGAGCATCTACTCAGGCCCGATGCGGAACGCGACCGTCCTGACCATCGCGCCCACGGGGTCGCTCCACCTCATCGCCGATACATCGAGCGGGATCGAGCCCCTTTTCTCCCTCGCCAGCACCCGGCGGATCGGCAATGCGCAGGTCCCCCTCATCCACCCGATCCTCAAAAAATACCTCGGGACGCTCCGCTCCGGCAATGCAGTGCTCTCGCGGGTAAAAAAGACCGGGACGCTCGCGGGCGCTCCCGTCCCCGACGAGGTGAAGGAACTGTACAAAACCGCGCCCGAGATCCCGGCCGACCACCATATCCGGATGCAGGCCGTCTTCCAGGAGCATGTCGATAACGCGGTCTCGAAGACCGTGAACCTCCCCGAAGAGGCGGACGCGGCTGAGATCGGGAGGATCTACCTCCTTGCCCGGTCGCTCGGGTGCAAAGGGGTCACGATCTACCGGTACAACAGCAAGACAGACCAGGTCCTCCTCCGGGGCTGCTCGGTCTGCGGGGACGATATCGTGGCCGGCTATAACTTCGTGACCGGATGATCCGTGCCGGTTTTTTCCCCGGTCCCTGCCCGTTTTATGCAGGAACTTCCATTGGAAACCCCTGCCGGGATAGTCCCCCGCCGCGTGCCCCCGGGTCGTTCCGGCCAAAACCGAAACCTTCAATTTCGGCCCTCGCAACAGTACCGTGTCCGCGGGAGTCACGCGGGCCTGGTGTGTGGAATGGCACTGAATCTTGATCCGGTCACCCTGCTCAATTTCCTGCTCGCGGTTATCATCCTCGTTCTGGGAACCGTGGAATATGCAAGCAGCAGAAACACAACGGTCCTGCTCATCGGGGCCGCGTTCGGGCTGTTCGCCCTTTCTCACCTGGTAACCCTGCTCGGCTATGCCGCTCTGCTCAGCTGGTTCCTGGTGCTTATCCGGCTCGTCGCCTATTTCATCGTCATCGGTGCGATGGTCCGGATCGTGTACGGGAAAAAGGATCCGGCAGCCACCGTATGAAGGGGGATATCTTCCGGGCCAAAACAACCGTCACTCCTTTTTTTCAGAAATTCCGGCGGACCCGTACCTCCCGGCCCCGGACCCTTTTCCGTTCCGGCCGCGGGGAACCAGCTGGTTTTCCGGGGGGGAGATGGAAGGATACTTCGCCAGCGACGGCCGGTCCGGGTAAAACCCGGTTCTACGGGCTCCCGGCAGTGAAGGCGGTTTTCTCTGGACCGGTGCCGGAGGCCTGAAAAAAAGTCTAATCGATCTTCGCCTGCTCTGGATAATCCATCTCGTCCGGCATCGGCTCCCGGGCCTTCGGAATCTGGTTTTTCTCAAACGAGCTCTCGATATGGGCGGGGATGACAAGGCCGGGATAATTTGACGGGGAGTTCTGCGGGACCAGGGTATATTCCCGGACCATCGGTGCCCCGGTCTGGCCGGTCGGCAGGATCTTCACAAGGTACTTGTTGTTCCCTT
>DASPUR010000114.1:0-2233 GCA_035622795.1 Methanoregula sp.
TCTCGTACCACCGCGACCCCGAGGCGGTCGTCGAACGTGTAAGGAAGGACCTGTATGAATAGTTTCGAACGTTTCAGTTTCAACCTCCTGGGGAAAAGGATGAAGGAAAAGCGGGAGCAGTACGGGCAGCTCCGGAATGATCTCCTGTCCGCACGGTTCAAGACCCCCTTCGAAGTCTATCTCTCGACCGCATACCTCAGTTCAATCATTGTCGGGCTCACCGCCGCTCTCTTCATCGGCCTCATCACCTGGGTCCTCAAGCTCCCCAACCTGATCAAGTACCGGGGAGCCGTCCCGGACGCCGTGGTTGGCCTCTCGGCCTACAGCCTCATACTCGGGACGATATTCATCACGCTCTTCTCCCTGATGGTCTTTGGCGGGCTGACCTATGTCGCGTTCATCATGTACCCGAGCATCGAGGCCGGCAACCGGCGACGGAACATTGACGCAAGCCTCCCGTACGCCATCAACTACATCACCTCAATGTCGACTGCCGGTATCACGCCTGCTGAGATCTTCCGGCTCCTCGGCGACAGCCCCATCTACGGCCAGAGCGCGGTCGAGGCCCGGTATGTTGCCCGGGAGATCGATATCTTCGGGAGGGACTTAATCGACGCGCTCCGGCTGGTATCTGCGAGCACCCCGAGCAAGAGGATGAAGGAGTTCCTGCAGGGCGCGATGGCGAGCATCTCGAGCGGCGGCAACCTGACGGATTATTTCCGGACAAAGGCGGAGCAGTACGCCCTCGAGAACCGGCAGACCCAGAAGCTCTTCCTGGACACCCTCGGGCTTATCGCGGAATCGTACGTCACCGCCATGGTCGCGGGCACGCTCTTCCTGATCATCCTCCAGTCGATCATGTCGGTCCTGTCCGGGGACAATAAACCGCTGTTCCTGTACGCGATCGTGTACCTGATGATCCCGCTGGGCAGCGTGATGTTCGTGATCATGATCAGCTCGATGACACCGGAGTCCTGATCTCAAATGGCACTCAAAGATATGTTCGGTCCCAAGCCCGGGCAGGGTTCGGAGATCCCTGCCCCGATGACTGCTGCGGAGATGACCGCGGTGGAGGCGGATGCAAGCGAGATCACCTCGAAGCTGGAGAAGGGCCGGGAGTCCCGGGAAGGGATCGGGAAGTTCTTAAAACACCCGCTCCAGGTGCTCACCGAGCGGCCTGAAAATATCCTCATCGCCACGGTCCCGGTCTCCCTCCTGATCTTCTTTGGCGGATTCATCTACATGGTCCGTTCGAGCGGGATCCAGGTACTGTTCAACTCGACAGTAGTCGACGATTTTGCGGTGTGGGCTATCCTCATCTCCGTCATCCCGGTAGCGCTCCTCGACTTCCGGGAGCAGTGGCGGGTCAAGAGCCTCGAGAACGCCCTCCCCAACTTCTTCCGGGACCTCGCCGGCATGAACGATTCGGGAATGACGCTGCCCAACGCCGTCCATCTCGTGGCTGCGGCGGAATACGGGTCCCTCTCCCCCCACATCAAGAAACTCGACAACGAGATGTCGTGGGGTGTCGGGTTTGTCGAGGCGATGTACCGGTTCGGGAAGGGACTGGGCACCCCCCTTGCAGACCGGAGCGTCGACCTCATCGCCAAAGCGAGCAAGGCCGGCGGGGACATCAGCCAGGTGCTCCGGGCGGCAGCCAACGACACGTTCGAAGTGGTGAACCTCCAGTCCGAGCGGTCCAACAACATGCTGATCTACGTGGTCATCGTGCTCGTCTCGTTCGCGGTCTTCCTCTTCGTGATCGCCATCCTCGTCTCCACCTTCCTGACCACCATGGCGACCGCCGGCTCAGCTGCAGCCGCCTCGGGGGCCCACGGGTTCATGGGGAAGATCGATATCTCGGTATACAAGCGGCTCTTTGCCCATGCTGCAATGCTGCAGGGTTTCTTCTCGGGACTTGTCGCAGGGCAGATGGGTGAAGCACGGTTCGTAGCCGGCCTGAAGTACTCCGCGATGATGCTCCTGATCGCGTGGGTCACGTTCAGGTTCTTCATCTGATTTTTTTTCCTGCCAGCGTTTTTCGGTTTTAGGAGAAATAGCGAGCACAGACTTTTTAAAAACTGCTCTGAAGAAATCATTTGTATACGGGAAACTCGTGAGGGTGACCCCCTCTCTCGCTCCAAGAGTGCTGATGCACTCTTCTCGACCTCCCTTCGGTCGGTCCCCAGAGGGGGAGTCCGAATGGTTCAGCAGGACCATGAGGATGCAGAAG
>DASPUR010000115.1:0-7577 GCA_035622795.1 Methanoregula sp.
CGTTGTCATCCTCGCTGTAACCTATTCGGCGATGCAGGGCATCTTTGTCACTGCCCTCTACACCTATGCAAAGACCGGCACCGTCCCCGCCGCATTCGACCGCGACCTGATCCAGAACGCGTTCGTACCAAAGCAGCCGGGCGCGGGAAACATCTGATTTTTTTTTATCGGAGAGGTTCATCAGAACCTCGACGAGGAGAAGGGAGGCTGGAAGCCGACCTTCGACTTCGGCAATTATTTCGGAGAGGTTCATCAGAACCTCGACGAGGAGAAGGGAGGCTAGAAGCCGACCTTCGACTTCGGAAATGGGGTGAGAGGTTCATCAGAACCCCGGCGAGGAGAATCGGAGGGGTTGTAAAACCCCGGCGAAGAGAAACGAGGCTGTAGAGCCGAACTTCGACATCCGTGCAGTCCGGGGAGGTTCTTTCGCCGCTACCCATACCTATACAAGATCGTCCTCCTTACCCTCTCTATGGAACGCTCTTCTGCCTGGATGTCCCTGCCCGGGAGAACATCGGCCGAAAAACTCCTCTCCCTGGGCGTCGAGAAGCGGAGGACGCTCGATGTCCGGACCCTCGATGAGATCGCCCGGCACTACGGTGTCTGGATCTTCCTTTTTTTTGAAGAAGGCCTTGCACGCGACCGGACCCTCGAATCCGTGCAGGAGGAGTTCAGCGGCGTACCGGAGTATGAGCGGCCCTTCATCCGCGTGGAACAATTCCTCCGGTTCACCCGGGAGAACGACCCGAGCTTCGAGCAGACCCTCCGGGAATTCCCGCTGATGATCGAGATCGTCGGGATTGGTGACGCCGACTTCATGCGCGACGGGAAGAGCCTGCCGTACGTCACCGGCATGATGCCGTTCCTTGACGAGCTCGACGTCGACGGACCCCCGCCATCCTGAAGCAGACCCGTTGTTTTTTTTACGTATTTTTGCACTTTTACGGCCGGAAGGAAAGAGAGAACAACGGACGATCACCTTCCGTTACCCGGGATCTGTCTGCCGGAACCAAAACCCCAAAACAGGGATTTTATATTCAGGGGCCTGCCGCCCGCTTGCTCTTTTATCAGTCAGCCCGCCCAAGATTTTACGGCAGGAGATTGTGCCCGGTGCGTGGGCCCGTGGCTGCCGGAAGTATCATGGGCAAAAAAGCAAAGGCATACATCTGGCAGTCGGTGATCGGGCTCGGGTTCCTCTCCGGTCTCTGGACTGCGATCGGGATCGACCCCCAGCAGCTGGTCCTCAATGCCATCAGCGGGTTCGTCAACGCGGAATACCCCGACCCGCGGGTACGGTACCTGTTTGTCATTCTCCCGACGATCCTCCTCCTCGTATCGGTGTACGGGGCGTACAGGGGCGGCAGGATCCCCGGTCTTGTCTCGGTCATCATCGCGTATGGTGCCGGCCTGATCGCGCTGAGTCAGACCGGCCCCGCCGTCCTGCTCCTCATTGCCGCTGTCATCACGGGCTGGATCGCTACCGACCGGCGGACCGTGAAGCGCCTGACCGGCCGGTGATTTAAAAAAAATCCGGACTGGTATCCTTTATTGTATGGGAGAACCAAAAATTACAGGCATGAGTTTCTTCCCCAAAAAGAATATTTACTGGGCCTTCGATTCCCTCGTCCCCAGCAGGTATCTCCTCAGACTCCGGAAGATGGTCTTTTTCGAGCCATTCCTCGGGAACGATATCGCGAACCGGGGGAGACTCTCCCACTATGGCTGCAATGACCGGAAGGAATTTGCAAAATCCTTAAAGAAGATCCGGTCCGAGACGGAGCTCCTCCTCGAGGATATCGAGGCGTGGCACATCTACATGGCCGTGAAGCGGACCGAGAAGGTCCCGGGGGACATTGCAGAGGTCGGCGTGTACCGGGGCGGATCCGCCAAGATCATCTGTTCTGCCAAGGGCTCCCGGCCGCTCCACCTCTTCGATACGTTCGAGGGACTGCCGAAGGTAGACGAGATCGACATGGTCTGGCCGTTCTACGAGGGGAAGTTCGCCGCGTCTTTCGAAAGCGTGAAGGAGTATCTCGGGAACGAGCAGAATGTCCATTTCTATAAGGGTGTATTCCCGACAACTTCGGGTCCGGTACAGGACCGGAAATTCTCCCTCGTCAATTTTGATGTCGACTGCTACGAGAGCACGAAACAGTGCCTCGAATTCTTCTACAACCGGATGAACCCGGGCGGGATCCTCCTCTCGCACGACTACATCACCGCCCCGGGCGTCAAGAAAGCCTTCGACGATTTCTTCGAGGGAAAACCCGAACCGGTCCTCGAGACCGCGGGCTCCCAGTGCCTCGTGGTAAAAGTCTGAAAATACGAAAAAATTCCTTTTTTGGTTCCCTACTCTTTTGCGATGAGGATACCGAAGATAACCCCCACCAGCCCGATGAGGAAGAGAACGATGCCGATAAGGCCTTTGACAGCCGCGATAACCTCCGGCAGGAAAACCCAGATCGCGCAGATACCGAGGGCGCACAAAACGAGCCCGATGATCAGTGCCACGATTCCCATCTTATCCATAACAAACCCCGATTGCGATCTGATTTCTCAATCGGGGGATATAAACGTATCTGGAGGCCGGGCAGGGGAAACTTCAGGCGGGTTTTTCCCCGGCCCTCACCCGTGCCAGTGATTTCCACGGGTACGGGAGCACGGCCATCAGGAGCAGGGCTGCGATGAGGGGGACCGGGATGGTGCAAAGAGCTGCCCCGAGCGAGTACTGGTCCGCTATCATACCGTTGACCGCAACACCGAGGCCGCCGACGCCGATCGCCAGGCCGAGCATCATCCCCGATGCCAGGCCGACATTCTGCGGCAGGAGTTCGTGCCCCATCGCAACGGCGACGGCAAACGTGGACCAGAGGGCGAAGCCGAAGAGGAGGAGGAATGCAATGGCAACGAACCCGGTGCTTACGAAAAAGAGCCAGAAGAGCGGGATCGCGGCGGCGAGGCCGAAGACCATGAACTCCTTCCTTCCGTACCGGTCGGATATCTGCCCTCCGAAAACCTGGCCCCCGACCCCGGCAAGGAGCATGAGGGTGACGATGGCGCTGGCTCCGAAGAGCGTGTATCCCTGGCCGACGAGGTACGTCGGGAGGAAGGTTATTGCCGCGTAGATCGCCCATGCCCGGAGGACCGAAGCGGCCATGAGGATCGCGAAGGGTCTTTTCGATGGCGTTTCACCCGCCGGGGCCGGTACCTGCTGCCGGACCGGCGGGCATCCGCCGGCTATTCCGCCCGGGAGGAGGTACCGGAGGGCGAGGACCATCAGGAGCGCCGGCAGGACGAGGAAGAGGAGTCCCGGAAGGCCGTACCAGTACACAAGCGCGCCGGCGATGGCCGGTCCTATCGCATAGCCGAGGTTGCCGCCGACAACAAAATACGACGTGATCCGGCCCCGGTTCCCGGTCGAACAGAGCCGGCTGACCCGGCTGAGGGCTGCAGGGTGGAAGCAGGCATGCCCGAGAGCCGCGAGGATCGCAAGGAGCAGGATGAGCCGGTAATCGTGCGCGATGCCCATAAGGGCGATGAAGACTCCGCTGATCAGCAGACTGATGCTGATGCTGACAGAGAAGCCTCTGGTATCCGCGAGCCACCCGACGACCGGCTGAGTGCATGAGGACGCGAGGTTGTATGCCGTGACAAGGAGGCCTGCAGCGAGGTAGGAATAGCCGTTGTCCCGGATGAGGAGGGGGATTATGGCAGGCAGCACCGGCAGGTAGATGTCGGTGACGAAGTGCGCGACGGCAAGGCCGGAGAGGGTGCTTTTCAGCGCTGGTTTTGTGGTGTTCGTTTCAGTCGTAGGATCTCGACCCCGGTGTCCTGCACATCTTTGGTATGGAAGGCAAACGTGCGCCGGATCGGGAAAGAGCCACCGGTCATGCCGGCAATCTGCGCACGCCCCTCTGTGTAGGCCGTAACAAATGGGATGGATCCCGCATTAAAGATGCCGTAGACCACGGGGGCGACGGCGAGAGCGCAGTCGATGAACGGGCGGTCTGCGTGCGCTTTCTGCGCGCCGAACGGCGGGTTCATGACGACCGTGTCGCACTGCCCGACCCGGACGGGGACATCCGGATCGCGGACATCCGCGATGATGAAATCGATGTCCGCCCCTGCCAGGGCAGCGTTTTTCTTCGCGACCGCAGCTGCACCGGAATCGATCTCTACTGCCTTGACCCGGGAGGCGCCGAGAAGCGAGGCCCCGATAGCGAGAACGCCGGTGCCGCTTCCGAGGTCGCAGACGGCCTTTCCCGCGATATCACCCTGCATCAGGGCATCGTAGAGGAGCCGGGCCGCGAGGGGCGCCGGGGTCTGGTACTGCTCGAGAGCTGCCCGTGGTCCCGGAAACCCGTCGAGCTTCTGGAGGGCCATTTCGAGTTTCTTGAGTTTCATTTAGATCTCGTCAATGGTGTACTCGTCCCAGCTCCGTACCCCGCGGAGGATCTCGTACTCGGGCGGTGAGAGGACCGGGACCGGGAACCGGACCTGGTCGTCATATGCAAGGCGGGGGCATGCGGTGTTCACGTAGGCGCCGAAGCCGAGGTTGAGGAGTTCGCCGGGGCTCACCTCGCACATCATCACCAGGACCGCATTTCCGCCGGGACCGCCAAGACCGGCGAGCTGCCGTGCGAGCCTGATCCGGTTCTGCCCGCTCTTGCTGCTGACGAGTATCCCGATGGTCGAAGCCTTCCGGGCCTTCTCAATCGCCGCAAACCGGCGCCGGAGGAGCGCCTCTGCCGTTACTTCCCCGACGGTACCGGCCAGGGGATCGAGCGCGATAACCCGTTTCCCGGTGGCAAGGGCGATCCCGGTGGGGTGAAACCGGCCGGTACCAACAAAGAGGATTGTGTCCGCGCCGGGGATCTTTGCTGCTTCGAAACTGCATCCGAGCACCTGCCCGGGTAGCGGAGTTCGCCCGGAACCTCCGGCAACCTCCACCGCAACACCGTGCGCTTTCAGGAATGCCTCCATCACGGGGACGAGATGGGCGTGCTGGACCGTGGTGACGAGCCCCGCCCTCGCCCCTCCAAGGAGAGGAATGGCCTTTTCGAGAACAGTGATGTCGAACCCGACAGGGTACGGCTCACAGATGACATCCTGCCGTTCGTCGACCGGCGCATGCCCGAAGTGGACGAGGACATCAGCATACTCAAGCATCCCGAGGGCCAGGTCGCACGCACCGTAGCAGGGATCGCCGCTTACGATGACTTCGAACCCTGCGTCCCTGAGGGCCGCCGCTATCCCGGCCGCCTTTCTCTTGAGCCCCTCCGGGAACTGGAGGGCTATGGTCTTTGCCCCCCGCTTCCGGAGTTTCCCGATGAGGCCCGCAACCGGTTCAGGGAGTTCAGAGGTAGCGTTCAACGACACGCACCCTGTCCGTCACCTCGATCTTCACGAGGGATTTGTACGGGCGCCCGATATCGGGCTCGCCGCGCTGGATCGCGATGCAGACATCCACGACCTCTGCACCGGCGATATCGAGGGCTTTGAGGAGGGCCTTCATGGTCCCCCCCGTGCTCACCACGTCGTCGATGATCACGACCCGGTCGCCTTTGTACACCCCGTTTAAGTAGAGTTCTCCCTTTGAATAGCCGGTCGTCTGGTGGACCGGGATCTCGCAGGGGAGCTTGTACTCCCGCTTGCGCATCACGGTCATCGGGATGTCGGTCATGCAGGAGAGGACGGTCCCGATATGGATCCCCATGGCTTCGACAACGACGATCTTGTCGACCCCGTTCAGTTCGAGGACCTTGAGCATCGCGCTGCAGACATCGCGGAGGAGCGCGGGTTCGACCACGGGCACCCCGTCGGTGATCGGGTGGATGAAATAGTTGTACTCGCCCCGCTTTACCATGGGGCAGCTCTCCAGGGTTTTTACCAGTAAATCAAGCATGCGTCTCTCCCATCTCTTCAATGAACTTCTCGATACGGTCTGCGGTAACGTGAGGCATCGGGATGATCCGGAGGTGTCCCTGCCGTGTCCACGAGACCTTCCACCGCTCAGGCACCCGGTCCCTGTCGCACACGAACGTGGCGACGTTCACGTCCGGGGTCGCCGCCCGGGAGATCCCGAAACTCTCGAGGCCGTCGATCAGGCGCCGCGTGTTCTTCATGCACCCGGCGATGACGGCCCGCATCCCTTCCGTGCCCAGGTAATCGAGCACCGCCAGTGCCCCGGCGACCGGGGCACCGGGCCGTGTCCCCGAGAGGGTGAACTCCTGCCGGACCGAGAGGTACGGCGTGTCGATATTGAGGGCGGAGAGCATCTCCGGCTCCCGGGTAAGGAGGCAGCCGGCCGGGATCGTGCTCATCCCCATCTTATGGGGGTCGACGGCGATCGTCGTGACCCCGGGCAGGGAGAAGTCGAAAGGGACCGGGCGGTCGAGGAACGGGATCACCATCCCGCCAAACGCTGCATCCACGTGGAAGAAGAGGTCGTGGGCGCGGGCGAGTTTCGCGAGCCGTTCGATCGGGTCGACCATGCCGTATTCGGTGGTGCCGGCAATACCTACCAGCGCGACGGTATTGCTGTCTATCTCCCCGGCCGCACGGTCGGCGTCCATCCGGAGGTCCGGGCCGAGGGGGACAGTCCGCATACCGATACACAGGAGGTCGCAGGCCTTCCGGAAGGAGAAGTGGGCGGACTCCGGGACGATGACATTGGGATATTCCACCTCGCTGTGCAGGGCACGTGCAAGGCGGAGCGCCTGGATATTGGACTCGGTACCCCCGCTGGTCGCATACCCCCCGGCCTCCGGGCAGTGGAAGAGGTCGCCGAACCGCCGGATGAGGAGCTGTTCCAGGGATGCGGTGCCGGGAAAGAGGCCGGGATCGCCGAGGTTCGTCTCGAGGAACATGGCGTGGGCCCTCGCAGCGACCGGGTGGGGGAGCGTGCACATCGAGCTCAGGATGTACTCGTGGCCGATGTCCTCGCTCTTCTTCCGTTCGAAGAACGAGAAGAGGTCCTCTTCGGACCGCCCCTTATTCAGCATCCTTTGTTCTCGCGGCTTCGAGCACGATCCGCTTCTCGGTCCGTGCGACGGTCTCCCGGATCTTCGCGATCGCGTCGATATTGGCCGAGATGCTCGTGATGCCGTGCTCGACAAGCCATTTTGCCATCTTCGGGTCGGACCCTGCCTGCCCGCAGATGGAGACCTCGACATCGTACGCCCGGCACGCCTGGATCGCGGTATGGATCAGCTGGAGGACCGCCGGGTGGAACGGCTGGTACATGTCGGCCACGTTCTCGTTGTTCCGGTCGATGGCGAGCGTGTACTGGATGAGGTCGTTGGTCCCGAACGAGGCGAACTTTATGCCGCACCGGATGAAGTCCTCCACCATGAGCGCGCTCGACGGGATCTCGATCATGATCCCAAGGGTGACATTCTCGACGTCCACGCCGCAGGCCCGCATCATCTCCTTTGCAGCGAGGAACTGGTCGGGATGGGAGACCATCGGGAACATGATGCCGAGGTTCTCGTACCCCTCGGCCCAGAGGCGCTTGAACGACTCGACCTGGAGCCGGAACTGCTCCGGGCTCTGGAGATCGCGCCGTATCCCCCGCC
>DASPUR010000116.1:0-12068 GCA_035622795.1 Methanoregula sp.
AGAATAGTATCGCAATCCTCCGTGCCACAGACGGAAACATCCCCGGGGAGGGATACATGTCACTTATCAGAACGGGATAACCGGGTATGTCCGGGAAAATTTCGGGTAAATTGATAAAAAAAGAAAATCTCTCTTTAAAAAATCAGTACGAGCTGGTGAGGGTCCGGCCTTTCTGGATGATGATGGTGCCGTTCATCCCGGGGTAGTTCGGATCGGTGTACGTGTAGCTGCCCGTGTTGGCGCCGAAGGTGTAGTCCCACCGTGCACCGGGCGCGATATCCCCTGAGTTGAACATCCCTTCGAAGGCCCCGGTTGCTTTGACAGTGTGGACAACCTTATCGTCGTTAACCCAGACAATCCCGGTGCCCGGCAGAACGGTTGTTGCCGAAGGGACGAATGTATTATTCTGCATGTGGATGTAATTCGCCGTCACTACCGTTGTTGGTGCTGCTGACGGCACGGCTGGTGCCACAGTCTCGTTGACAGCAGTCTCGTTTATAGCGGGGGTGACATTCTCCGCCACAGTCGTAACTTCAGCTGCGGTTGTCGCGGCCGGTGCCACCGTGGTCTCATTCGGGGCGACAGTGGTCCCGACAGGTGCCGGTGTCGCCGGGACAGCCGTAGTCGGGGCCGCCGTGGTCGTCGGTGCTGATGGCGCAGGCTGCATGCAGCCGCCCAGTGCAAGGAACAGGATAACCAGGATACACAATCCCAATACTCTCTTCATAAAAAATAGATTTCTGTTGCTTGTAATTAAATTTATTGAGTTGATTGCGGCCGTTTTTTCATTAGGGCGTAATTTTCTGACGGTTCAAAAAACTGTGCACGGAAGCCTCTTCAAATGAGAATTCAAGAACGGATTTCAGGAATTTTTCCCGATGCGTCCATGAATCTGCCCGGACAAATCCTCCCTGCGGCACAGTGCGACCGTCGGCCGATCTCCCTGATCGGAGACAATGAGGGAAAGGGCAGGCAGCCTCGCTGCCGCACCCGATCCCGGTAAGAGAACTGTTGAGCGCGCCGGTGCGGCCTGTCCTGCGGCCTCGCCGCAGTCGTATCCAGTCCCCGCGGCCCGGAAACGCACCCGGCATTGTTCAGGATTGCAGATTCCGGCGATCCTTAACGTTTTGCCAGGCGGCCTGCAACACCTTAATGACCCTGAAGTGCCGTAGTATCCCGCATGAACGAGTCATTTATCCTCACCCGGTACCGGACCGACTGCTACCACTGCCGGCAGATCGCGGACCAGATCATCACCGCGGTGCCGTACCGGGCCCAGGTGGTCTGCGAAAACTGCGGGGCCACCCGGGTCTTCATCCCCCGGATTGAAGACATCGTCCAGCCCGGCGCATTCTCACGGATCGGGAAGTACCCCGTATGGGACCTCGTGGAACAGGCGGAATGCCGGAACTGCCATGTCACCGGCCCCCACGATCTCTCGGTAGGGGGCAGGCACGTAACGGTCCGGTGCAGGAACTGCGGCTTTGCGCATTTCTATAAGTTCGATCTCGAGTACATGGCAGCAGAAGGGGAAAAACCGGTGGCCCGGTAGCCGGGGGATTCGCCGGACCGGTTACCCGCAGATCCCGGTGACGAGACCGGGATACCGTTCGCTATATTCGGCTATGATGGAGCAGAGCGTGCGCCGGAGCGCGGGGCCCTTTGCGAGGATGAAAAAGACAATCCGGCCATCGGATACGGACAGCGGCTGCGCACCCGTCGTACCGGTAAGCTCTTCGCACCGTTTCCGGAAATATACCTCACGCCTCGTCCGCGGGATGTGCTGGTAGATCATCAGGGCCGAATGTTCGTCCATCCGGTAGTGGATCTTTCTCACTTCTTCGTAGAGAAGATGACGCTCCGTCGGGTCCTTCACTTCGAGCCCGGTGTCGGGATCGAGGAGGATGAGGGAGCGTGCCGGGAATTGGGAGAGCAGCTTTTCAAAATAATTCGCCCGGTTTTCCTGCGAGAAGGTGTCCCGGTGGAGGATATCGACGAGGATCTCCTCCTGTCCGAAATACGACTCGATGCCGGAAAAATAGTCCCGGTCGGACTCGATCTCCCGGAGCCGCCCGAGCTGCTCCATAAGGGCGAGGTTTGTGCTCCCCGCGCTCCGTACCGCTCCGGGACCGGCGGGATCCCTTCTCGGGCTCTTCTTCTTCGTGGTCCTGACCCTCTCTTCCGTGAGCATGGGTACGAACGTGAACCGCTCGAGCCCCGGCACGTTTTTCATCACGTGGCGGACGAGATCGAACTTGAAGAGGTCCGCGGCATCGCCGGCATACTGGATATTCATGTCAAGCATCACCCGTGCACGCACTATACCGCCCGGGAAATAAAAATCTTCGGCCACGGGACAGAGCCGGGCCACTGGTCCATGAAAAACTTCGACAGAAAACCGGGAAAAAAGAGATAACCGCCACAACCCGCCCGGTGCTATTTTTCTTCCCGGACCATTGCGATAGCTTTCTTGGGGCACTCGTTTGCGCAGATACCGCACCCTTTGCAGAATGCGAGGTCGACGTTGAGGTCATCGTCGATCGCTGCGTCCGGGCAGTACATCTGGCAGAGCCCGCACTCATTGCATTTTTCCTTGTCCACAACCGGCCGGAAGACCCGCCACGAGCCGGTCTTTCCCGCCGCCCCTTCCGTCGGCCTGCTGATCGCGAGGCGCCTCCGTTCCGTGCTCATGTCACGACCTCCCGGTAAGCATCCTCCGCAGCCTTGACATTCCGCTCATCAGTAAACATCTCCCGGATCGCCTTCTTCGCGGAATCGGCCGTGATGATGCCTATCTTCGCGAGTGCACCGAGGACGGGTGTGTTCAGGATCGGTGCGCCTGCAACGACCAGGTTCTCCCGGAGGGCGATCCCGGTCAGGTCGACGTGTGCAGTTGGGAACCCGGGGAAGTCCCTCTTTGCGCCACTGTTGAGGAGCACCCGTCCCCCCTTCTTCAGCCCCTGGAGGACATCGACGACGTCCATCACGCTCGCGTCGAGCACCACGACCAGGTCCGGCTTCCTGATCTGGCTGTAGATCCGGATCGGGTGGTCGTCAATCCTCACGTACGAGACGACCGGGGCCCCGCGCCGTTCTGCACCGTAGAAGGGGCATGCGGTCGCGAATTTCCCGTCATGGATCGCGGCGAGCGCGAGGAGACGTGCGGCAGTGACGCCGCCCTGCCCGCCCCGGGAATGGATGCGGATCTCATACATGGCCGTTCACCCCGAACCAGAACTCCCCGCCGATACGCCGCTTCCGGACAAAGTCCGCGATATCCTCGTAGGTTACTTCCTGCCCGCCAAGGCCGGCTATCACGCTGAAGACGGGAATTCCGCACTTGGCCCGGATCTCGTGGGCAAGGATTCCGCCAAAGCCGAACGAATAGTCCCGGTCGATGACAACGACGTCTTTTCCTTTGAAGTCCAGTGCCGGGAACGGGCGGAGCCAGCGGACCCGCACCGAGCCGGCCTTTACCCCCTCCGAACGCAGGGTATCGATCGCCACCTCGGCCTCCTTGCCCAGTGTCCCCATCGCGACAAGGACGACTTCGGCACCCTCGCACCGGTAATCCTCGGTGAACCCGTACTTCCTCCCGAACCGTCGGGCGAAGTCCTCCTCGGTGTCGCGGATGACCTTCACCGAATCCCGCATCGATCGCTCGATCTCCCACCGGAATCTGAAGTGCTGCTCGGGACCGGTGAGTCCCCCGTACCCGGCCGGGTTCTCCGGATCGATCGCATGGGGGAGCCGCAGGGCAGGTATGAAATCGCCGGGCTCGACCGTATCCAGGGGTTGCATGATGTGGCTGAGCGTGAACCCGTCGAGATTTACCATGACGGGGAGGAGGACGTCCTCGTGCTCCGCGATCCGGAACGCCATGAGGGTCGCATCGTAGGCCTCCTGCACGGTACTGACGTAGACTTGGAGCCAGCCGGTATCGCGTTCCTGCAATGCGTCGGTGTGCTCTGCCCAGATGTTCCAGCCGGGACCGAGCGCCCGGTTCACGTTTGCCATGACGATCGGGAGGCGTGCGCCCGCGGCCCAGTTGGTCATCTCGTGCATGTACAGGAGCCCGTGGGAGCTCGTGGCCGTGAAGGTGCGGACCCCGGTGATGCTTGCGCCGATGCAGGCCGCCATTGCCGAGTGTTCGCTCTCGACCGGGATATAGCGGCTTCTGAGTTCGCCGCTCGTGACAAATTCGGCGATCTGCTCGACAATCTCGGTCTGCGGCGTTATCGGGTATGCCGCAATCACTTCGGGGGCGGCCTGTTTTACGGCTTCTGCGACCGCCTTGTTACCGGTAGCGATCTTCTTCATGCCCCTGCCTCCTCTTCTGCCGCGAGTTTTCTGAGGTTCTTTTCGAGCCGCTGTTTCAGTTCATCGACCGTTTTTGCATCGATACCCTTGAACCGGCCCTGCGGGGCGAGGTACTCCTCGAGCGGCACCGGTTTTCTTAGTGCGGCCTTCGACTGGGCGCCCAGCGTCAGCTTCCCGTACTCCCGCTCGTAGAGGACCCACATGCCGGATTTCACCGCGAGCCTGCCCATCTCCACCGACTTCTCGGTCGGGAAACGCCACCCCGGAGGGCAGGGTGCGAGGAGGTGAATGAACGACGGCCCCCGGAAACCGAGCGCTTTCTGGACTTTCTTGAAGAGGTCCTGCGGGTACGCCGCGCACGCGGTTGCCATGTAGGGAGGGTCGTGGGCAGCGACAATGGCGTCGATGTCCTTCTTGGTGTCCTTCTTTCCCCCGGGCGTCGTGGTCGTGCGGGCACCCAGCGGGGTACCTCCCGAGCGCTGCATGCCCGTGTTCCCGTAGGCTTCGTTGTCATAACAGATGTAGAGGAAGTCGGTACCGCGTTCGAACGCTCCCGAGAGGGACTGGATGCCGATATCCAGCGTACCGCCATCACCGGCGTAGACAATGACATTCGTCTTTTTGCCGGTGGCCCGCAGCGCGTTCGACATGCCGGAAGCGCAGGCGGCAGCGGCCGCGAAGGCAACGTTGTACGTGGGAACGTTGAACGCGGTGTTCGGGTAGATCCCCTGGATAACGCTCGTGCAGCACGCCGGGACCACGAGGACCGTATCCGGCCCTGCGGCCTTCAGCACGTACCGGAGGGCGAGCGAATCGCTGCACCCGGCACACGCGGACGTGCATTTCAGGATAAATTCTTCCTTTGGTAATTCGGCGATGATGTCCAGCCCCCATGCATTGGTTCTCGGGTAGAAGATCCGCGAAGAAGAGATCGCGATTCTAACCAGTAATGAACATTGGGATATCAAAAAAGGTTCCCTTATGACGAGCGAATGACTGACCGGAAGGATCCGCCGGACCGCCTTTTATGCCTTGTCCGGGAACCGGAAGTTCCCGGAGGGGACCGTTACTTCAAACCGTGCCCCTTTTCCCGGCTGCCCGGTCTCGCGGATCTTCATGTCCGCAAGCTGGAGGATGTCATGGACGAAGAAGAGATCGAAACTGGCCGATTTCCCCACGTCCCTGATAAAAATCTGGCTCTTTTTGTCATCGGGAATACCGGGTCCGTTGTCCTCGTACAGGATCAGGAGTTGCCCGTCCTCTGCCCGGCACGAGATCCGGATTGCTGTTGCAGGCAGGTCCTGGGACAGGGAGTAGGTGATCAGGTGGGCAAATGCCTTCTCGATGACCGGATCGCAGAAGAGCTCGAGCTCATCGAGATCGATCGTGATGATGGACTGCCGGTTCCCGGTGGCTGCCAGGCGGTTGAGGACCGAGGGCAGCCGGATCCAGCGGGGCGGCTTGAGGCCCATCTCCTGGTACTCCTTGGTGTACTGGATCTGCTGGTGGATCACCTTGAGGACCTCCTCTTCCTTCTCGATGAAGGATTTCACCTCGGAATCGGCGACAAGGTCTTTCGAAAGCTCGACGTATCCCCGGAGCCCGGTCACTTTGTTCTGGATATCGTGCCAGGCAACGATGTTCATCAGCTGGAGCTTCTGGTTGGCGAGCCGGAGCGCCTGCTCCTGCCGCTTGCGCTCGCTGATGTCCCGGGAGGAGCTGATCCCGACCAGCCTGTTGTCGATCCTGACGGAGTGGATACCTACCTCAACCGGCAGGGTGGTCCCGTCTTTCCTGAGATAGACGGATTCGAAGGTAGCATGCCCTTTCGAGAGGACCTCGACCATGATCTCCGGGGCATGTTCCTTCATTGCCGGGACATTGACGTCGAGCATTTCCTTGCTGAGCAGCTCCTCCCTGGTAAAGCCGAGGACCCTGATGGCGCTGTCGTTGACATCGAGGATGTGCCCCGGCATACCGGACGCCGTGATCTCCGCAAGGAACTGCATGTCGCTTGAGTTATTGAAGATGGACTGGAATTTGGTCTCTTTCTCGAGAATGGTCTGTTCGGCAGCCTTCTGTTCGGTAATGTCCTGGATCGAGCCATACGCCCTGAGGCCTTTGCCCGAAACCTCCCGCTCCTCTGCCGCCCGCACCATGACAAACCGTATCCCCCCGTCCCTCCGGATGATACGGTGTTCGATCCCGAATGCATCTCCCCGGGCACCCTTCCTGAGTGCCCGTCTGATCGTATCGGTCACGAGAGCCGCGTCTGCAGGATGGACGAACTCGCGGACATAGATATCCGCCGGCATGACATACCCCCCTTCGCGCGCCGCGGTCGTGCCATACAGGGAGTAGAAGCGGTCGTTGAAGGTATACTCTCCTGTCTCCGGATTGAACTCCCAGTTCACCAGTTTTGCAAGGTCCATGGCATCGGAGAGCTGTTTCTGCTTTTCCTCCAGATCATGCTCGAACCGTTTCCGTTCGGTTATATCCCGTATGACTCCTTCAACGCCTGCTATTCCGCCGGTGCTGTCCCGGTAATAGCTGCTGCTCACGGATACGGGGATCCGGCGGCCCCCCGCCCCGAGGATGACGACTTCGTAGTCCCGGACAAAACCGTCACGGGTCATCCTCTCCATCATCGAAAAACGCTGGGAAGGGTCCAGCCAGAATGACTCGATGGGACGGTTGATGATCTCGCCGAGATCGGTATAGCCGAGAAGAGAGAGGGCTGACTTGCTCGCGAAGATCACGTTCCCTCCCCGGTCGGTCCGGTAAACGACGTCGAGCACGTTCTCCACGAGAGAACGGTACTTCTGTTCGCTCTCCTTTACTGCATTCTCGGCCGCCCGCTTTTCCGTCACGTCCCTGAAGTACCAGACCCTCCCGAAGTACTTCCCGTCCGAACCGGTCACGGCAGTTGAATAGCGGTCGAAGATCCTGCCGTCCCGGAGCAGGATCTCGTCCCGGCTGGTACTTTCGCGGTGGTCGTAGAGATAGTTCACTTTCGCGAGGAACTCCTCGCGATCTGCAACAAGGGCGAGGTTGTGTTCCAGGACCGGAGCATCGGCACCACTGCCGGCCAGCCCGGGCGGGATCCCCCACATCTCGAAGAACCTGCGGTTGGCCGAGAGGATCTTCCCGTTCTCGCCGACAATGAGGATCCCGTCGAGCGTAACCTCCTGCTGGGCGGCGAGCATGGCGTTCCGGAAGCCCAGTTCCTGTTCAACCTTTACCCGGGCGATCGCCTCGCCGATCGCAGCTGCAGTTTTTTCCAGGACGCGGACGAGGCCGAGCGGGACCATGTCATCCCGGTGGTCGGCCAGGTGGACCAGGCCCATGATCCGGTCCTGCTCGCGGATCGGGATCAGCGCCACCGATTCATATCCGACCTGGTTGCAGACGTTCCTCGTCCTCCCCTTTTCCTCTTCGGATACGGTCGAGAGGAACCGGGTCGTGCCGTTCATGTAGAAGGAACCGCCGGAAGTGTAGAACGGGAGGGCTGGATCAGTTGTGCCCTTTATGACATTGATACACATGCACTGGTCACTGTTGATCGAGAGCGGGCTTTCGGATTCGTAGAACTCCTTTGAGAACCCGGAGAACGCGAGGTACGGGATATTGCCTCCGGTATCGAGAAGCCGTATTCCCACCGAGTCGCACCCGGTGTATGCCTGGATAATGCTGACAAACTTCTCCAGGAGCGGCCCGACCGACAGGTTCTGGTGCGAGATCTGCAGCATCTGGTTGGAGAGACGCAGGGTATCTTCGTCGTATTTGTGCCGGGTGATATCCTCGAAGACCGCAACGAAGTACTCCCTCTCCGGCGAATGGACGGAAATGCGGAGCCACTTGCCGATGGGTTTGAAATCGAGCTCGAAGGTATCCTGGACTCCGGTCCTTGCAACCCTGCCATAGATCTCGAAGATATGCGGGTATGCTTCCCGGATCCCGGGAAATACATCCGTGGCTTTTCTGTTCACGACCGTCCCGGTCCCGACTATCCGGTTGAATGCCTGGTTGACATTGAGATAAATGAAGTCCTCAGGATTTCCGGCGCTGTCATACAGCATCCGGCAGTACGCGAACCCCTCGAGCATGTTCCCGAAGAGGTTCCGGTACTTCTCCGCGCTCTCCCGTGCCTCCTGCTGGCTCTTCGCGAGTTGGTCGTAGTTATTCCGGAGTTCCTCCTCGGCCCCGGCCAGCTGCTCGTAGGCAGCGTTCAGCTCATCGTGTTTCCGCCTCAGCTCGTCCTCTGCCTCTTTCCGGTCGGTGATATCCTGGTTAGCTCCGTACGTGCCAACAACCCGGCCTTCCGGTCCCATGATAACGGAGTACCGGGCGGTGATCGTCCGGACCACGCCGTCCCGGCGGATGATCTGGTGCTCCATCTGGCCGATGTATCCGGGATCGGTCGTGGCGAGGGCCTTGCGGATCTCTTCCGCAACACTCTCGCGGTCGTCAGGGTGCACGAACTCCCGGGTGTACACTTCGGCAGGCATGGTATGCCCGCCTTCCTGCTCCGCAGTGGTCCCGTAGAGCTCATAGAACCGGTCATCGAAGGTGAAGAGACCGGATGCCACATCGAACTCCCAGTTCACAATCCGGGCGAGGGTCATCGCAGTGGTCAGCTGTATCTCTCTCTTGTACAGCTCCGTCTCGGCATGTTTCCGGGCGGTGATATCGGTCACGATCGCGATCAGGACATCGCTCCCGAGGTAACGCCCCTTGTAGAGCCGGATATCGTTGGGGAAGACATCCCCGTTCTTCCGCTGCGCCATCAGTTCGAACTGCTGCGGCACGCCGGAGAGCGCGAGCCGGATCTTCTCCATGACGGGGCCGAAGTCCTGTTTGCCGGGAGCCCTGAGGAACTCCGGGATCTTTCCCAGGAACTCTTCCCGGGAATACCCGAACATGGCGATGGCGCCATCGTTGACATCGATGATCCGGGCATCCCCGTCGTGGATGAAGATCCCCTGTCGGATGGAGTTGAAGAGCCCGCGGTAACTCTCCTCGCTTTCCCGCAGAGCCGCTTCCGCCCGTTTCCGGTCGGTGATGTCTTCACCGGAACTGAGTGTGCCGGTGATCCTGCCGCTGTCGTCCCGGATGATGGTGTTGCTCCACCGGATCAGCCTCTCTTCACCGCTTCTCGTCAGGACCGGGTTCTCCTGTACAGCTGCGGCAGGATCCTGCCCCATAACCTGCCCGAAGAGGACTTGCATGGCGGGTCGGATCCGTTCCGGCAGGAACTCGTCCACCCAGACTTTCCCGAGGATCTCATCGCGGGGATAGCCGAGGATCTCGCAGCCTTTCCGGTTGATGAGGGTGATGACGCCTCCGGTATCCATCGCAAGGATGATAACGTCTGCGATATCGAGGAGATGGTCTGCCTTCTTCTGCGCACTGACCAGCTGGTCCTCCATCCGCTGGCGCTCCGTGACATCCCGTACCGCACCGAGAATGATCCTTCTCCCCCGGAGGGTGAAGTACGAGACGGAGATCTCGACCGGAAAGATCGTGCCGTCCTTCTTCCGGTGCCTCCGCATGCGGATCGAGGTCTCTTCGTCTCGGACGGACCGCTCGGTAAGCCCCCGTTCAGCCGACACATCGGTATATTTCATCCGGAGCAGCTCGTCCCGGGAGAACCCATACAGCCGGCAGGTCGCGTCGTTCACGTCGAGGATCGCGCCTGTTTCGCGATCGATCAGGACTATCGCATCGTTCTCGGCAGCGAAGAGGTTCCGGTACTTCTCTTCGCGTTCGATTATATCCTGTTCGGCCCGTTTTCTTTCGGTTATGTCCCGGATAATTGCCCACATGCCGGCAGGCTGACCATCTGCGTCACGGATGAGAAAAGCCCTCAGCTCGACCGGAAAGACCGTGCCGTCTTTTCTCTCGTACTCCTTCTCATAGATGCCGGAAAAACCGAGGGGGATCACCTCTTCCCTGATGATCCTGTCTTCAGCCGCATGCCATTTTTCAGGGGTGAGACTCCGGAAATTCATACCGAGGAGTTCTTCATCGGTATAGCCGGTCATCTCCTGGAATGACCGGTTGAACTCGGTGATCGCTCCGGACAAATCAACCGAGGCCACCGCATCCCGGATACTCTCATAAAGCCGTCGGAACCGTCCTTCGGATTTGAGGAGGGCCTCTTCCGCCCGTTTCCGCTGCCAGATCGCATCCCATTCCCGGAGCGCCCTTTCCGCTATCCTCGGGAGATCATTAAAAGTGGTCTCCGATTTTACGATGTAATCGATAGCACCCGATTTGAGCATCTCTACGGCGAGTTTTTCGTCTCCGTGACTCGTCATGATGACCAGCGGTGTCGTCACCATGCCGTTTTTCCGGGGCAGGATATCGATCCCCCGGCCATCCGGGAGGACCCAGTCTGCGAGGATCACGCCGGGACTCTCCCGATCGAGAGCCTCCCGGGCCCGTTTGAGGGATTTGGCAAAAACAAGGGACCACGTGCCACCCGCCCGTGAAAAGGACCTGCGGATCAGCTCCGCATGAGAATCATCGTCCTCGAGGACGAGGATACGGACCGGGGTCCCGTCCCCATCCTCTCGTTCGGGGGGTTGCGTGGTCATAAGCGATTTTTCTGGTCAGTTAGGTTTCATATTCCATCCGAGCCAGTAGAAGCCGAGGTCCTGCATGAGCTTGGTGAACATCTCGAAATTGAGAGGCTTCACGATGTAACTGTTCGCGTGATGGTCGTACGAGCGGGCTATATCGGTCTCGGCCTCGGAGCTGGTCAGGACAACAACGGGGATCCGTTTCAGCGTCGCGGTTTCCTTGATGGTCCTGAGGACCTCAAGCCCGTCGACCTTCGGCAGGCGGAGGTCAAGAAGGATCAGGTTCGGGAGCGGGCTGTTCCCGCTGTCCGAAAATTTTCCGCGATGAAACAGGAAATCGAGGGCCTCCTGGCCATCCCTCACGTGATAAATGGTGTTGGCAACCCGTTGCGACCGCATGTTCCGGATCACGAGTTCGGCGTGGTCAACGTTGTCTTCCACAAGAAGGATGACCAGCGGACCTCCGTTCAGGTTCGCCATAAAAGAACGTCATATTTAATCGCTTTTATACGTATCTGTAGCGCAGTGTGGGCCCGGCAGGGTAAAGCAGAATACGCTCCCCCTCCCGTTTCCCGGGGACTCGACCCAGATCTTCCCGCCGTGGACTTCGATG
Organism: Methanoregula sp.; assembly: GCA_035622795.1. GTDB lineage: Archaea > Halobacteriota > Methanomicrobia > Methanomicrobiales > Methanospirillaceae > Methanoregula. The sequence continues at coordinate 11,518 of DASPUR010000116.1, forward strand.
ATCCTCCGCACGATGGCAAGCCCTACGCCCGTCCCCTCGGTCCCGGCATCCAGTTTCTCGAAGAGCCCGAAGATCTTCTCCCGGTACCGGGGCTCGATCCCGATACCGTTGTCCTTTACAAAGAAGACCGCTGCACCATTGTCCCTTCGTACTCCGATCTCGATGACGGGTTCCTTCTGGTCACCCATGAACTTTGTTGCGTTCTCGACCAGGTTGACCACCACTTCCCGGATCCGGACACGGTCGACGCACACTTCGGGAAGATCCGGCTGGATCCTCAGGATGACCCCCCGGTCCCGGACCGGGCCCGCCACCTGTTCGACGGCTTCTTCCACGATTGACCCGAAGGAAACGTTCTCGGGCGGGTTCGCGATCCTCCCGATCCGGGAGAGGGCGAGGAGGTCAGAGAGGAGAGACTGCATCTTTGCGGTCGCGGACGTGATCCGCTGGATATCGCGCTTCAGCTGATCGGTGTCCCCGCTGAGTGCGTCGTCCTCGAGCATCCCGAGGAAACCCTGGATGGTGATGAGCGGGCTCTTGAGATCGTGGGA
>DASPUR010000117.1:0-3572 GCA_035622795.1 Methanoregula sp.
CGTCCGGACGGGAAGGTCCGGATGGATTGTGTGTGGTACGACAACGTCTGAAAAATAGCTGATCCGGGATGAAGAATCATAATTTGTTAACAAATCGTTTTAGAGAAATTATTCGGTTCATTCTCGTGCAATTTGTGAGGATGACCCCCTCTCTCCCCCAAAGGGGGAGGCAACCCAAGGGGGCAAGCCCCCTTGACCCCCCACAATTTCAAAGAGTTTCTTGTGAGTTTGCGTGCACGGCCATGCTCCACGGGGCGAGCCCCGATGAGGCGGCGAGCGCCCGTGGCCCTCTCGTAAAATCATAGAACTCGTCAGGTTTTCTACGGAATCTAAAAAAAAATCACTTGCTGCTCGTCACCGTCTTTGTGCCCCGGAGGATCCCGATGGTCCCGGTCCGGACGAACTCCTTGATGCCGTACTGCCGGAGGAGTTTCTCCAGCGCATCGATCTTGTCCGAGTCGCCGATGACCTGGAGGATGAGGGACTTTGCGCCCACGTCCACGATCTGTGCCCGGAAGATGGAGGCGATCTGCATGATCTCCGCCCGTGAGGTGCCGAGGTCCGCGGTCACCTTGATGAGCGCGAGCTCGCGCTCGACCCGCTCGCTCTCCGTGAGGTCCGAGACCTTGATGATCTCGATGAGCTTGTTGAGCTGCTTCATCACCTGCTCGACCTGCGCATCGTCCCCGATGACGACGATGGTGATCCGGCTCATGCCGGGCTCCTCGCAGGGGCCGACGGCGAGGCTCTCGATGTTGAAGCCGCGCCGGGAGAAGAGGTTGGTGACCCGTGATAAGACACCGGCCTTGTTCTCCACGAGGACCGAGAGCGTGTGCGGCTTCATCGCGGGTGCCCCCCGATCATCTCGTTGATGGCCGCACCGGCCGGGACCATGGGGAAGACATTGTCCTCCCGCTCGATCCGGAAGTCGATGACGAACGCCCCTTCGGCAGCAAGGGACTCTTTCAGGGCCGGCATGACCTCGTCCACCGATTCGACCCGCACGCCCTCCACGCCGTACGCGTTTGCGATCTTCACGAAGTCCACGGACGGGAGCTCGGTGAACGAGTACCGGTGGTCGAAGAAGAGCTCCTGCCACTGCCGGACCATCCCGAGGTACATGTTGTTGAGGATCGCGATCTTCACCGGGATCTTATACTGGGCGACGGTGCCGAGCTCCTGGATGTTCATCTGGATGCTCCCGTCGCCGGCAACATCGAAGACCGGGACATCCGGCCGGGCGAAGTGGGCCCCGATTGCGGCCGGGAACCCGTACCCCATCGTGCCGAGGCCGCCGGAGGTGATCCAGGTGCGGGGCTTGTGAAAGCGGTACCACTGGGCGGTCCACATCTGGTTCTGCCCGACTTCCGAGACGATCACCGCATCGCCTTTCAAAAGCTCGTTCATCTTCTGGAGGATGAACTGGGGGTGGAGCTTCCCGTCGTCCTTGTACCGGAGCGGGTGGTGCTCGCGCCAGTGCTGGATCTTCTTCCTCCACGCATCGTGGACGCCCTTCTTCTTGATCGAGCCCAGCATGTCCTGGAGCACCGCCTTTACATCGCCGACAATGGGGACGTCGACGCGCTTGTTCTTCCCGATCTCGGCGGGATCGATGTCGATGTGGACGATCTTCGCGTGCGGGGCGAACTCGGCGATCTTACCGGTCACACGGTCGTCGAACCGGGCGCCGATCGCGATGAGCAGGTCGCTCTCGGTGATGGCGAAGTTCGCGTACTCGGTGCCGTGCATGCCGAGCATTCCCAGGTTCAGCGGGTGGTCGCAGGGTATGCAGCCGAGGCCCATGAGGGTCGTCGTCACCGGGATCCCGAGCTGGGTGGCGAGGGCGGCGAGCTCTTCCGATGCGTTGGACGAGATGACCCCGCCACCGGCGTAGATGACCGGCCGTTCCGCTTCGAGGATGAGCGCGATGACCTTGTCGATCTGCCGGGTATGTCCCTTGTAGGTCGGGTTGTAGCCCCGGAGGACGACTTTTTCCGCAGGCGGGACGTCCTTTGCCGTCCCGGTCTGGGCGTCTTTGGGGAGATCGATGAGGACGGGCCCCGGCCGTCCCGTGCCCGCGATATAGAAAGCCTCCTGCACGACCCGGCTGATCTCGTCGGTCTTCTTGACCAGGAAGCTGTGCTTGGTGACGGGCATCGTGATGCCGGTGATGTCCGACTCCTGGAACGCGTCGTTCCCGAGCATGTACGTGGGGACCTGGCCGGTGATCGCGACCACCGGCACCGAGTCCATGTATGCCGTGGCAATGCCGGTGACGAGGTTGCATGCACCGGGGCCCGACGTGGCGAGGCATACGCCTACACGGCCGCTCGCACGCGCAAAGCCGTCCGCGGCGTGCGCTGCTGCCTGTTCGTGCCGTACGAGAATGTGCCGCAATGGTGAATCGTAGAGTTCATCATAGACCGGCAGGATCTGGCCGCCGGGGTAACCGAATATGGTCTCCACCCCTTCGCGGCGCAGCGATTCAACGAGGATTTTTGCCCCGGTTTTCATGCTCTTCCCTCAATAGTCTGTTCATTCCGGCGATCATCGCCTCGACGCTCGCCATGATGATATCGGTCCTGGCGCCGCGTGATGTAAGTATCTTCCCGTCTTTACTTAATCTTACTGTCACGTCGACGAGGGCGTCCGTCCCGCCCCGGATTGCGTCGACGTGGTACTCCTCGAGCCGGATGTCGGCGACGTCCGAAACGCACTTCCGGAGCACTTCCATTGCCGCATCGACCGGGCCGTCTCCTGTTGCGGCCCCCGTCATCTCGACGCCGTTTACCTCGAGGGTCACGGACGCGGTCGGGATCATGTTGCTCCCCGAGACCGCGGTGAACTGGCGCATCCGGATGATCGGCTTGCACTCGATCGCGAGGACCGCGTCCGAGACCGCCATCAGGTCGGCATCGGTCACCCGTTTACCCTCGTCCCCGAGCTGCTTGACCCGTTTTACGATCTCCTTCAGCTGGTTCCCGTCCGCGTTGTAGTGCATCTCGTGGAGGGCGGCCTCGACCGATGCGGTCCCCGAATGCTTGCCGAGCACGATCCGCCGTTTCCGGCCCACCATCTCCGGTTTTATCGACTCATAGGTCGAAGGCTCGCGGATGACGCCATGGGCGTGGATCCCGCTCTCGTGCGTGAACGCCATCTCGCCGACGATCGCCTTGTTCACCGGCAGGGGGACGCCCGTCAGCCGGGAGACGAGCGAGGAGAGCGAGTAGATCTCCTCTTTCCGGATCCGGGTACCGCACCCGTACAGGACTTCAAGCGCCATGACGAGCTCCTCGAGCGGGGTGTTGCCAGCCCGCTCGCCGAGGCCGTTGACCGTCACGTGGGCGCAGGTGGCGCCGGACTTCAGCGCTGCCATCGTGTTGGTCAGCGCAAAGCCGAGGTCGTCGTGGCAGTGGATCGAGAGCGGGGCTATCCCCGCGAGGGGCGGGATGTACTCCGCGGCCTTCTCCGGGGTCAGGACACCGACCGTGTCGCAGAAGCAGAGCCGGTCCGCCCCCCGCTTCACGCCTTCGGAGAAGAGGTGGTGCATGAACGCCGGGTCTGCCCGGGAC
>DASPUR010000118.1:0-14690 GCA_035622795.1 Methanoregula sp.
AGGACCTTGGCCTTGATCTCAAGAGCCACGATGCCCTGCTCTCGGTTCTCGGAAAAGCATATGCGGACATTTTCCTCGCGCAGAAGAACCGCCCCGAGGGAATGAAGTATTTCGATTTCGTCATGAGCGAGGTCCACGGCCTCCGGATCAAGGAGATCGTGGATGCCAAGGCGCAGGGCAGGGTCGTCGTCGGATCCTACTGCGTCTTCGTTCCGGAGGAACTGGTCCTTGCAGTCGATGGCGTAGCGGTCGGCCTCTGCGCCGGTGCGGAGTTCGGGTTCGAAGCCGCCGAGACGCTCCTCCCGCGGAACACCTGCTCGCTCATCAAGTCGATGTTCGGGTTCAAGCTCGGCAGGGTCTGCCCGTACCTTGAGTCCTGCGACGTAGTGGTCGGGGAAAACACCTGCGATGGCAAGAAGAAGGCCTACGAGATCTTCGGCCCCCTCGTCAGGGACCTGTACATCATGGACATGCCCCAGACCAAGAGCGAGATGGGTAAAAAACTCCTCCGCGACGAGTACAAAAAGTTCATCGCCAAGCTCGAGAGCGCAAGCGGGAAGAAAATCACGCCCGCATCGCTGAAGAAGGGAATCGAGATCGTCAACGCGAAGCGGAAGGCGATGATCCGGCTCAACGCGCTCCGTGCCGCTGACCCGGCGCCGATCTCCGGTCTCGACGCCCTGCTCATCAGCCAGGTCTTCTTCCACGACGACCCCGCCCGGTTCACCGACTCGGTCAACAAGATCTGCGACGAGCTGGAGGTCCGGGTGAAAAACCACGCCGGTGTCGCCCCGAAGGGAACGACCCGGGTCGTCATCTCCGGCTGCCCGATGGCAGTCCCGAACTGGAAGGTGCCCCTGCTCATCGAGACCAGCAATGCGGTGATCGTTGGTGAAGAGTCCTGCGTCGGCGAACGCAGCACCCGCTGGCTCACTGAAATAAAAGGAAACACGGTGGACGAGATGCTCGATGCAATCGTCGACCGGTACTTCAACGTCGACTGCGCCGTCTTCACCCCCAACCCCTCGCGGGTCGGCCATGTGAAGGAGATGGCAAAGAAGCTCCACGCAAACGGCGTCATCCACTACAGCCTGCAGTTCTGCCAGCCGTACATCATGGAGAGTGCCCCGGTCGAGAAAGAACTGGAGAAGTCTAAAATCCCGACCCTTCGCCTGGAGACCGATTACAGCGGGGAAGATGCCGGCCAGCTCAAGACGCGGATTGAAGCATTTGTCGAACGCATAAAGAAGTGATGAGATTCGCAGGTATCGACATCGGATCCCGGACCATCAAGCTCGCCGTCCTTGAGGACGGCAGGCTTGTCCTCTCCCGGAAGGCCGAAGGCTCGCACAACCCGCTTGGGACCGCCCGCGAACTCATGGAGGGAGTTGCGTTCGACCGGCTCGTGGCAACCGGGTACGGGCGACACCTCCTGAAAGGCCATCTCGACTGTCCGGTGATCAGCGAGATATCGGCGTTTGTCCGGGGGTCCCGTTTCTTTTCTTCCGATTGCCGGTGCGTGCTCGATATCGGCGGCCAGGATACCAAGGCCATCTCGCTGGATGAATCCGGCAACCTCTGCAAGTTCGAGATGAACGACCGGTGTGCAGCCGGTACCGGCCGGTTCCTCGAGGTAATGGCGACCGCGCTCGGGTTCACCCTGGAAGAGTTCGCAGAGGCGGCCCTCTCGGCCCGGAAGGCAGAGAAGATCAACAGCATGTGCACGGTGTTTGCGGAATCCGAGGTTATCTCCCTCATCTCGCAGGGAGCGCAGCGGGGCGAGGTGGCGCTGGGCATCCACACGTCTATCGTGAGCCGTTCCGCGGGGCTCCTGAAACGGGTTGCACCTTCGGGAAAAATCTTTTTTGCCGGCGGCGTTGCGCTGAACCCGTGCGTGCGCATCCTCCTTGAAAAGGAGACCGGCAGGCCGGTGTTCGTCCCCCCTGATCCGCAAATCGTTGGCGCTGTGGGTGCAGCGCTGAGTGCGGCGGAATAACAGAACGGTCTCGCCAGCTGTTGCCGGCAACCCCGCACACCAACCGCCAGTACTCACTGCGTATAACGGGCAGCCTTTTAGAAAATAATGACCCGCTGGTGGCCTGCCTGATGATCCTTTGGCGGGTAAAACAGCAGCTGGCCAAGCTCCGTCATCCCAATATCCAGCACCCCGTTCATTTTTACGTTCTTGGCAATTCCACGCTGGTGCAGCGACGGCTGGAAGGCATAGAGTTCGAGGTTGCTGTTCCCGGCGACCGTATCGATCACCTGCTGCAGGTTGAAGGACGGGCTGTCCGCTTCCTGTGCGTGGTTGCCGGTCAGGGCATACACGCCATCCTCGATAAAGATCACCCTCGTAAGGATACCGTGCGCAGCGCAGGCGACCGCGAGCGAGATCGCCCCGGGTGCTCTCTCGGTGCCGTACGGCGTGCCGGTGACGAGAACGGTAACCGGCGGGGATCGGCCGGCATCCTGCAGCGGGAACGAGGGTGCCTGTCCTTCTCTTTTCATCTGGATCGAAGCGATGTCCTCCCCCAGGATGATATGGTTCCGGCTGAACCGGTCGACCATCTCGTTCATGGAACGGATCCTGAACGGTTTGATGGTGCAGGCCGACACGACCTGTCCCTGCCCGTCGTCCCAGGTGCTGTACCCCCGGGCTGCGGCGGACCGGGAACAGACGATCATCTGGCATGAAAGCCCGCGCTTTGCTGCTTTATCGGAGAGTGATTCAAGACACTCTCCGATATTTTCCGACTCCGTGGGCGCCTGGTTTATGTGCCCGCAATGGGCCCCGTCGAGGTAGGCATACAGTTCAACGGACGAATGGATCTCGAGGGCCGCACCGAGGCATTTCACGGCACCGAGCGATGACCGGTGCATGTAGGGGGATTCGATCTGGAGGTACCCGATGGTGCTCGGGACCGGCTGCTCGTGCTGCCGGGCGATCTTCGCCACGTCGTTCCAGAACGAAGGCTGGCCACCGATGCCCAGCCTGTTGTGGTCGATCACCTGTTCCGGGAACTTCATCTTGAGGCCTTCGACCGAGATCCCCCGGACGGCCAGTTCCTGCCGGTCGCAGATGATCCTGACGGAAGGAAGGGCGAGGATGACCTCCCAGATCCTCGCGGTAGCGGGGTCATGGAGGCTGTATGTGGCGTCGCCTGTCAGGAGAAAGGTAAAGACGCCTTCGTGGGATTTGTTGTGGTGCAGGAGGTCTTCGGGGTTGAGTTTCACGAAATAGAACTTGAGGCACTCCTCGATCCAGGAAAGGCGCTCCTGCGATATCGGCCCGCCGAGAAGAAAAAAATGGGGGTTCATGCCGTCCTCGTCTCTCATAAGGGTACACTGACATGATTCATTAGCGTTTTGTTATCACCTTCCCGCGGGTACTTCGTCGTTACCGGATACGGGCGGAGACATCAGGCCTGTCAGGTGCGTCCGGAAAAGCACCAGGAATCGATCCACCGGGACAACCCGGTACCGGTGAACGCTGCCGGAAAGGCCGGATCCTTCAAAAATCTTCGGGTGTATCCAAAAAAGTCAGGAAAACGCAAGAGAAGGGAGGGTTCGTCCGCACATTTAAGACGAATTGTTCTCTTCCATCTTCTCCCGCACTTCATCGATATGCATAACCATATCGAAGGCCGGGCCGGTCAGGCAGTAGCCCTGCTTGTCGAGCGCATAGACCGGGAACTTCGCAAGGTCCTCCGGGACAGGCTGGGCGGTAAGTTTCCTGAAGTTGAGCAGGTCGCGGATGTTCAGGCCGATCTTGTCGCAGATCTCCTTCAGTTCCCTGATCCAGCGTTTTAAGTCCCGTACATCCGAACCATCCCATTTGAAAACCTGGTAAATCTTCATGTAGGCGTCCCGTTCGAGGATGATATGGGTGGAGGTCTTGTCCGATTTTAAATAGAATTCGAGGAAGGTCCGGCTGTCCTTGATCGTCTGGGCGTTCTCGTACGCAATGGCCCGGCACTCCTTGACAAGAGTCGTCCTCTCCTCGGGTGATAACTGGTTTTTATCCAGCCTGCCGATCTCCTGGGAGAGTTCCTTGAGGTCTGCCTCGGTATTTTTCAGTTCGGTGATGATGTCCTCGAACTTCTGGCTGAGTTCGACACCGAAGAAGGCCTCCATGTATTCGGACTTTTGCGCCATAGGTAAGTACTTCTTAGCCGACTGACCTCTTAACTATTGGTGCATTGGCAACATCTATCCACTCGTATCGCCCATAGAAAGGTGCTATGCCACGACGCCAGCAGTCACATGCCAGCCAGGAACTCTTCGTACGCGGCGGAGTCATTACCGAAATTGACCCCGATTTCTGCATTGTCCGGCTCCGCATGCCGGCGGGCATGATAACCCCCGCCCAGATGAAAGGACTGGGGGAGATCGCTGCCCGGCACGGGGTCGAGAGGGTCCACCTCACCACCCGGCAGACCATGGAGCTCCCGCACGTGGATCCGTCGAAACTCGACGGACTCGTCGCGGAACTCGCGGAAAACGGGACGCCGCTGGGCGCCGAGCGGGAGGAAGTCGTGAACATAACGGCCTGTCTCGGTACCCGCCACTGCAAGTTCGGCATCATCGATTCCGTGGGCCTCGCCGAGGAGATCGACCGGAAGTTCTTTGGCAGGGAGCTGCCGGTGAAGGTGCGGATCGCCATCTCCTCCTGCCCGAACGGCTGCGAGAGCGAACGGCTGAACGAGATCGGCATCACCGGCATCCAGCGGCCGATCCGCGATCCCGGGCTCTGCACCGGCTGCGGCACCTGCACCCACTACTGCCGGGAGAAGGCGATCGAGGTCCAGGACGGCATAATTGCGCTCAAAGTACCGTTGTGCATGGAATGCGGGTTCTGCATCAAGCCCTGTCCGTTCGGGATCATACGGGGCACTGAACCGGAGTTCCGCATCACCATCGGAGGCCACCGCGGGAGGCACCCGAAGATCGGCCGCCACCTGATCGACGTGAAGACCCATGACGACGTGATCCGGGTCATCGACAAGGTCATCTACTGGATCTACCGCCAGGCCTCCACCGGCTCGCTCCTCCCGGAGCAGCTGGACGAACTCGAATTCGATGAGTTCAAGAAGACGATCACAAAGATGATCCATGGATGAACCCGGGTCAACCGGTACGAGACAGTAAAATGGTTGTAGACAAGGGGCATCGGTTCGATCCTCGTTAACCCGGATTTTCCTTTCAAGGGCAAAAAGAACGGGCAAATCCTTATCCCCTCACCCGCTGCATTCCCGCTCGAGGCACTATATGTGCCCGTGAGGAAGAACATGAATATGGTCTGGGACCGGCACGTATCCGGCAGGATCCGCGAACTGGGATACGATGTCACCACACGGACAATGGCGGTGGTCTTCTCGGATAAGACCAAGAAGTTCCACGCACCAGTACCCTATCCGCTGTACGCATCGATCTTTCACGCAACATTCCCGGAGAGGCTTTACAGGCAGGTAATCGACGGGAAGATACCTCTGGTAGCGGGGATCTGAAAAAGCGCATATCCGGAGCCGGGATGGGAATGAACCCTTCTTGTACGTTTCGTGCCGCCAGCCGGAAACCCGCTGCTAAAAACCCGGTGCCTTCACGGTGATCGTACCGGTCTGGAGAGATCCGGGAAATCATTATCTCGTTTCCGCATAATTTTGTGACACGGCACTCCTCGTCCGTGCCCGGGAGAACTACTTTGAACATGGTCTGGAATAATCGCGTATCCCGCCAGATACGGAGGATAGGATTCGACAGCAGCACCGGAACGATGGCAGTCGTCTTTACAGACAATACCGCGAGGTATTACCGGCCGGTATCCTATTATCTTTATACCGGTTTTGCCCATACAAAATTCCCGGACCGGTTCTACCGGCATATGATCGAGGGAAAGATCCCACTCATACCGTATCCCTGATAAACGGATAATGGGGAAGAAACGCTCCCCTGAGTGATGGCCTCTTTCGTGGGGGGTCACAGGGAGGGATGGAATCCTGAAAATTCAAAGACGGACCGCAGCCCTGCGGTGAACAATTATCCGGATCTGAAAAAAAGAATATGGGCCGGTGAAACCGGATTTTTTAGTAGCTGATCGTCCGCATGGCACGGAGCGTGTCGGGTTCGATCCTGCGGTAGTAGGACTTGGGGTGGCCGCAGGATGGGCACTGCCAGTCTGCCGGGAGGCTCTCGAATGGCGTGCCGGGCTTGATCGGCTCTGCCGCCATGACCTTGCACTGGTACATCTCCATCCTGTCAGTGTTGCAGAGGATCGTGTTATTGAACGCCTTCGTCTCTCCGACCGCCGGGTCATAGATATGACCGCACATGGTGCACACATACTTGTCCATCGTGATTACCTCGTGTATGGCCTGTTTTCAGGTATGTACACTATTACTATCCACTTATTATTAGAGTATTGCATTTTGCCGGCTTCAGGCCGCCGGTTCTTCACGGTTTTTTTAACGGAAGGGATCTGAAAAAACCTGTCAAAAAAACCATGAGGAGACACTACCTACTCTTAAGCAATGGCAGCCGGCACCGTTACCTCTCCCCTGATCTATCTCAACAATGCGGCGACTACCTGGCCGAAGCCGCAGGAGGTCCTCGACGAAGTAGCCCGGTGCCTGCATACCCCGTTCTTCGAACCCGGCCGCTCCACCACCGGAACGGCGGTTGATTACCCGGCCGAAGCCCGGGAAGCACTTTCCGTGTTCTTCAACGCTGAGAAGCCGGACCACTTCGTCTTCACCCAGAACGCCACGGATTCGCTGAACCTGCTCATCCACGGGTTTGCAAAAAACCAGGGAGCGCCCTTCCATGCTGTCACGACTGAACTGGAACACAATTCCGTGCTCCGCCCGCTCCATGCGCTTGAAGCACAGGGGGCCCTCTCCCTCACGACCGTGCCGTTCCGCGACAGCCGCGTCACGCTGCAGGGTATCAGGGAGGCCATCCGGCCGGAGACCCGCATGGTCGTCATGACTCATGGCAGCAATGTACTGGGTTCCCTGCAGCACATCCGGCCCATCGCGGAATACTGCGCAGCAAACGACATTTTCCTCATCGTCGACGGAGCCCAGACGGCCGGACAGGTCCCGGTCAACTTATCGGAGATCCCGGCAGGTGCGTTTGTCTTTACCGGCCACAAGGCGCTCTTCGGGCTCCCCGGCATCGGCTGCTTATACCTTCAGGAACCCGGCGCAGTCGCCCCGACCCGGCAAGGTGGTACCGGGACGGATTCCCGCTCCCTCGTTCACCCGCAGGACATGCCGGTGAAGTTCGAGGCGGGCACCCCGAACTACCCCGGTATCGCGTCGCTCCTTGCCGGCATCCGGTATATCGAGCGGGTGGGACAGGATACGATCCTGACGAAATGCCGCGATCTGACCGGCAGCTTCATCAGCGGGATCGACCATCCGGACATTATCCTGTATACTCCGGCACCCGACCTGCCGGTCGTCTCTTTCAACATCAGGAACCTCGATAATGACGAGGCCGGATATATCCTCGCCGGGGCCTACAACATTATCACCCGGACCGGCCTTCACTGCGCCCCGCTTGTCCACGACCGGATTGATGGCGGGAAAGGATGTGTCCGGGTAAGTTTCTCGTATCTCAATACCCCGGAGGAATGCCACCGGGCCGGGGAAGTCGTCCGGGAGGTGGCGGACGGTGCGAATCGTTAGATCCCTCCAGAAAAAGGTCTGCACCGATGGATCCCTGATGAGGGAGTACCTCCTCGAATCGCCGCTGACCCCGGAGTTCCTTGCGTTTCTTGCAGTCTTCGGCACCGTCCGGGAGTTTCCGCACCTGAAGCGCCCGTTCTTCTCCTTCGAGCAGGAGGACTTCATCTCCATCAAGGGATTCACCGGAGACACTACGGTCGAGGTGCGGTACCGGAAAGAGTTCGCCGACCTGACATCGGATTATTTCCACCTCCTCCTCTTCTACTCCCGTGAGGGAGAGCCCGGTATCCGGAAGATGCGAGAGATTGAGGAATCGATCCGGGAGAAAATGCGGACAAGGATGCCAGGGTGAAGAGGATGTGGTTGATTAGCCTTGTTTATAGCGATGGCGCCACGGACGCTCGACGCCTCGTCGGGGCTCGCCCCGTGGAGCATGGCCGGGTATGCGAATTGTGAGAAAATTCCTGATCAAAATGTCGGGGTCAAGGGGGCTTGCCTCCTTGGGCTGCCTCCCCCTTTGGGGGAGAGAGGGGGTCACACTCACAAGTTTCACTACATGCAAATGATTTTCTCAAGAGCCAAAATCTCGTAAATTTCATCTTGAAGTATATCGCTTCGCAATAACAGAAAAGTTCAGAAAAAACCCGGCGAGGGAAATTCTCCCTCACCGTTTGCAGTGCATGGCTTTTTTAAAAATTTATTTTTTCATGTAGATGTGGCCCCAGACAACGTTGCCCTTGCTCTTGGGGTGGCGCTCGCCGAGGTCGCCGATGAACTCGGTGAACCGGGCCTTGGTGCCGTCGACTTCGAGTTCGACTTCCCCGGTCGGCTTGTACCCGGGCATCATGACGTTGATGGTGCCGAAGACGTAGATGGTGCCCTTGACCAGCTGGCCGCCGACGCGGCGGTTCGCGTTGCCCTTGAGGATGATCGTGCCGCCTTCCATGTGGGTTCCGAGGTGGATGTCGACGTTGCCTTCCACGATCAGCGTGCCGCCGGTCATGAAACTCGCGACATCCGAACCTGCATTGCCCTTCACGCGGAGGACGCCGCCCGACATACCTCTCCAGTCGCCACGGTACGCGGCGCCGAGGTAGTTGCCGGCATTGCCGTTGATGGTGAACTCGCCGCCGGCCATGGCAAGGCCGCAGAAGGAGTGGACGTCGCCGTTGACGGTGAGCTTGCCTCCCTTCATCCAGCTGCCCGTGTACATGTCGCAGGCAGAGTTGACGACCATCTCCCCGGCGGTCATCTTGGCACCGAGGTACTTCATCTTGGTGCAGTCGCCGCTGACGACGATCTTCGTGTCGGCTGCCGTCGCACCGGCTTCACCGGCGATGGTGAAGTAATCGCCGAGCGTGGACATCTCCCTGCCCTGGTATGCGCCGAGTTTTGCGATCTGTTCGATGGACTTACCGGCAAATACATCGGGGTTGACGTTCTCGCATTCCAGGTAGAGTTCCGGCTGCTTTTTAACTGTGAGTGTAACCGTGTTCATTCCTTTTCACCTCACGCCTTGGTTGCATCCACGCTGATGATGTGCTGGTGCGGTGCATAGCTCTCTGGTACCGGGTAGTTTGCCTCGTTGACGCTGTAGTAGCGGAGGAATTTTTCCCGGACATCGTGCATGACCTGCTTGTTCTCGGGAACCTTGGCATCGACCCAGAAGGTCTGCTTGTGACCCATGTCGACGACCTTGCCGCCTTCGACGCAGATCTTCCCGTCCTTGAAGAGGTAGGCGACGTTTGCAAACGCCTTCTCGATCTCCGGCCCGCTCGAGGGGAACTTGTCCGGGTTGATGTTGTAGATGGCGATGTCGGCGTTCATCCCGGGCTTCAGGCCGCCGTAGTCCTTGGAAAGGCCGAGGCACTTTGCCGGGCCGGCGCGGGTCATCTGGGCGAGCTCGTAGAGCGTGATCTCGCGGTCGATGTTGGCGATGTTGGTTGCGCTGATGACCTTGTCGGCCTTCTTGAAGGAGTTGAGGCGCTCGTCACGGACCTTCTTGGACATCAGCCACGAGTAGACCCGCGGGTAGCGGGTGAACGGGCCGGCGTTCGGGTGGTCGGTGGTGATGAAGCAGCGCATCGGGTCCTTTGCATAGAGCGCGATCTCCAGGCCGACTGCCCACTGGCTTGCGAACACCGCGTTGTTCGGGTCGTAGATGAAGGGCACGATACCCGCTGCGGTCTCGAGTTCGACGTCCACGTTGAACCACTTGAGGTGGTTGAGGCCGTGGAGGTGGTGCTCGAACGGGCCGTCGGCGGTCATCGTGGTGGTCTCGTCGAGCGTGACGTTCCCGGTATCGATGGTCAGGTTCTTCTGCTTGTTGACGTAGTCCATGACTTCCTTGGCACCCGACTCGAAATCTCCCCAGTTCGTGCCCTTGTACGCGTGGAACTGGAGGTGCGTGGAGTGCAGGACCTGCTCGCGGCCGAAGTCGTTCTTTGGCTTGATGCCTTCTGCGAGCCTGAGGGAGTCGATGGTGGTCTTGTAATTTCCGGGGTTGCCGAGGTCGTTCTGGTGGAGGTGCATCGAGTGCGGGAGGCCGAGGTACTCGTTTGCCTCGATCAGGCCCTTGATGATCTCTGCCGGGGTGATCTCGAAGTACGGGACCGGGTCGTGGATCGTGAGGCAGTTCAGTCCCCATGCCCAGGCTTCGGTTCCACCGGGGTTGACGCACTTGACGCCGTAGCCCTTGGTCTGCCGGAGCACCCAGGAGATGTACGCCGCGGTGTTCTCGACCTCGTGGTTCTTGAGGTACTCGAGGATGAACCAGTTGTTCCCGAAAACCGGGAGTGCGGCCTCATCGATAATCGGGGTGTCGTGGATCTCCTCGTGGACATGCCTCGCGTAGAGCGGAGGCATTGCGGCTTCCATCGCGAATGTAAACCCAAGGCGGGCGTACTCGTAGCCGGTCTTGAACACGGTCGGGATTGACTTCCCGCCCTCGATTCTTGTTATTCCGGGTTTCTTGTGGGAGTCGAAATGCTTGTCCTCGGGGCGGTACCAGCGGCCTGCGTTGACCTTGGGGCCTGCCACGTGGGCGTGGACCTCGAGGGCACCTGCCATGACGGTCTTGTCCTTGGCGTCGATCACTTTTGCAGAGGAGCCGACCTTGTCGACAATCTTGCCGTCCTTGACGGCTATATCCTTCTTGTCGCCCTTGATGCCCTGGACCGGGTCAAAGACGCGCCCGTTCTTGATGATATACTCAGACATTTACGCGCCTCCCTTTGCCATGAGTTCGTCGACTTTCTGGTTGATCTTCGTCAGGAGCTCCTCGTCGGTGAGCATGCCCTCGGGCGGGTCGACGACTTTCCTCGTCTCGATCGGGACATTGTCCATACGATAGGCGCAGCCGCCGGTCTCGACGCCGACCATCGCGACCGGGATGTGGATGTCGGAGATCTCGGTCGTGCAGTTGATGTGCGGGTCGATGGTGACCGTGGGCTTCCTCGAGCTGCTGATCATCGCGTCGACCGGGAAGTGTGCACCGGGGTCGGTGGCGATGTAGAAGCAGGCCTCGACTTCACTGCGGTTGAGGAGGTCGACCGAGGTCGTTTCGCCGGTCTGGTGGCGGGCCTGGTCTCTCCTCGAGAGGTCAACGGCGTACGGGAACCCGTACTGCCAGCCAAGCACCTGGCCGGAACCGGTAACGTTCCAGTGACCCCTCATGGCCATGATCGCCGCTTTGGTAAAGTCGTTGAGGTCGCGGGTCAGGTTGATGGCGATGTCGATGTTGTGGTTCCTGCCCATGGTGTGGGTAAGGCCCATACCGAAGAAGATGATAATGAACCGGCCCTGTTTTAAGTCCTCAGCGATTTCGTAGATCTTTTCCTTGGGGACGCCGCCGACCGTATCCGGAAGGACATCGCCGCGGGCTGCGGTCCTGAATGCATTTAGGAGCTCGTAGTCGAAGCCCTGCTGGACCTGGATGAACTCGTCGGCGCACTTTGCCGTGTCCGTGTACCGGCAGTCTACGCAGTAAATCTTCCGGCCCTTGTGGCCCTTGACGGTGAAGAAGCCGCGGGGGAAGATCGAGTACCGGGACATGTGCCGGGGGTGGGCGTGTGCCGGGTTGCAGCCCCAGAAGATGACGCGGTCGGCTCGGTTCTTGACCTCACCGAGCGTGCAGCTCGGGACGCCGACATCCTCGATGGCGATGAGCGAGGACCCGTGGCAGACCGTCGCGCAGTTGTCGACGATGCCCCCGACTTTCTCGGCGATCTCGTGCCCGATGCTCATGGCCTGGCAGCTGGTGGATGCCCAGCCGTACATCAGGGTCTTCCGCGACTTGACGAGCATATTCGCGGTCCAGTCGATCGCCTCGTCGTAGGTGATCTCCTTGTATGTCCCGTCAGCCTGTCGCATCCGCGGGCGTTTTACCCGGCCCGGGAGCCGCTGGTGGTTGAACTTCTCGGCGCCGATGGCGCAGGCGTTCTTGACACCAAGGATCGTCTTGTTGTCATCGGACACGGTGACGATGAGGTCATCGCACAGGGTACCGCAGAACGGGCAGATAACATCAGTTACTTCTTTTGGCATTGTCCGTCACTTCCTGATGAGGCCGCATGCGTCCTGCAGGACCTCGATTGCACCCATGATACGCTCATTTGCTGCGACCTCGACATCGACCGGGAACCCCTTGAAGCACGGCTCTCCGGTGGAAAACGTGTACGCCGGGACGATCCGGTTCGCCCAGGGGCCCATGGGGATATGGGCAAGGCCGGGCACAAGGTCCTCGCGGGTCTCGACAGCCTTGACAATAACGCTGCCGACGGAGCTGGTGACCTTGACGTTCGTGTTCTTCCATATCCCGAGTTTCTTCATGTCATCGGAATGCATGTGGATGATCGTGCAGGCATCGAAATATTTCTGGGACGTCTTGCCTGCCTCCATGCCGACACCCTGCTGGATTGTCCGGCATGTGATCATGTTGAGGGTAATCTTGTTCGCCATGGTATTCCTCCGGGTTCAGATATGGGCAGGTTCCGAGCGGCCCGCAAATGTCCGCATCTCCGGTCCTGCGAGGCTGATCACATCGTACGGACACGCTTCGACACATACACCGCATCCCGCACAGAGTTCAGCCTTGAAATCGAGGCTGACAGCCACACCGTCCTGCACCTGGTAGATCTTCTCCCTGGTTACAGGGTCGAGCGTATAGAGCTCGAGAGCGTTGACCGGGCAGGCAACCACACAATTGTTGCAACCCGTGCACCGTTCCATGTTTACATGTACTGCAAAAGCCATGCACATCTCCAGCAAAATAATTGCCTAATTCCACCCGTTATCTACGACAATAATTAAATGTTCGCCATTTTACAGAGGGTAAAATGCAAACGCTTAATGAGAGATTATTTTTTTTACAGAGCGTTAACCAAAGGACTGTATTTTTACAGCTGATTGACACCGGCGTCTGAAAAAAAGGGCGTACACCGGCATCTGAAAAATATTCGCAAGAGGATTATTCTCAAAAAAATATCCTTTTCTCTCCAAATATCCTCCCGGACCCGAACGCGCAGGATCGACCGGAAAAACCGCCCCTAAAAATTACCCGGCCCGAGTCCCCGGGCCTGTTATACAGGCACATGGATGTCCACGATCCCCCCGGGCGAGACCGTCCCCATCCGGGAGACGAGGGTCCCGTTCCGGTAGATCCCGACCACCACCGGGTCTCCCGTGGTATCCGATTTCACGACCGTGCCTTCGATCATGTGTGCCTGGCCCGCCACGACCGGGATATAATACAACTGGTCGCCCGTGCTGTTGATCGCCGTATACTGCCCTTCCGCCCCGACCGAACCGGTGAAGGTCCCTGTCGAATAGACCCGCACCCAGATCCCCGCCCCGGGGACACCGGTGTCCGGGAGGGAGAAGTCCGGCGTGGGCACAACCTGCACCGGTGTCGGCGGGGTTGTCGGGGTGAGCACACCGCCCGTGAGCGGGACGGTGGCATGGAAGTCGATCTCGCCCTCAGGCGCGGTAGTGCTGCGGAAGTACACCGCATCCCCGTCCCGGTAGATCCCGAGCTGGAGGAGGCCGCCGGACGGGTCCTGTTTCCGGATGGTCCCCTCGACAATGCCCGAGTAGATCGGGATCCGGTAGAGCCGGTCGCCCGATGCGTTGACATCGAGGGCGTACCCTTCCGCGCCAACGTTACCCGTGTAGTTTCCCGGGTACTGTATCCGGACCCATATCCCCGATTGCGGGACCCCGCTTCCGGTTACCGGTGCGGCCGGTGCCGGGGGGGCTGGTTCCGCCGGAACGATCGCCGTGGTTTCCCCGGGAATTGCCGCCGGCATTTCAGCCGGCGTTCCGGTCAAAGGTTCAACCGGCGTTCCTGCCGGGGTTCCTGCGGAAGCGGGGGCGGCTATCGGGGACTTCATCACCGACCCGGCAGGCCCCGGCGGCTGGGCCTGCGCCGGTCCGGGCCCGGCTTTCCAGAACGGCCCGAGCGAGATCGCCCCCACGATGACGATAGCGGCGACGATGACCACGACCGCGATGGTATACGATGGCGAACCCCCGCGGGGGATCTTTGGCGGGGGCATGGAGGAGGCGGGGGCCGGCTGCAAAACGGGTGCCGGGGCGGCCGGAATATCCCGGGGTCTTTCCGGCAGGGAGGGTCCCCCCGGAACGGGGACTGCGTGGCCCCTGAGGAATTCGATGCACCGGTCGCGTTCCTGTGCCCGCAGCCCTCCGTAGTTGCGGACGAATATCAGTTCCCGGGACACCGGGTTTCCGGATACGGTGTACGAGACGGTAAGGATCGGTTCCCTGAGCGTGTTCTCCCCGGCCGATACCTGCAGGATAGAGGAGAACGGGATCTCCTCGCGGACCGGGCCGGACTCCTCGTCGAGGATCAGGATCCGGTCTTCGGTGAATTCCGCAAAGGAACGGATGCCACCGATAATGATCTTCTGTGTCCTGATGAGGACCGGATCGTTGTCTGCCGAAAGAGAGTCAGCCATTGCACCACACTAACAGGTATCAGTGCTG
>DASPUR010000119.1:0-16295 GCA_035622795.1 Methanoregula sp.
CAGATTAATATTCCGAAAATAATCTGCTGCCGGAGATCCCTGTCCGGAACTCCCTAAGGCAAACAGGAAGAAAGGGTTCCGTTGTGCTAAACAGGATCCGGCACCACTATTCCGGCAGGTGCACCAGATGCCCTTTTGTCATACTCAAAACCCGGAAAGGTATGTCCAGAGAACAGAAGCGGCGGGTCGTAAAGGAGTTCACGCACACCCTCGTCCCGGTAACCGGCGGGGCAGCCGGAGCTCGTGACCATCATGATCGACGAGAACGAACCCAAGAACATCGGAAAGGCCGGCAAGCTCCGGTGCGACTGATCCCAGCCCAACCTTTTTTACCCGGCACCGTCATCCCACACGCATGGCACGGTACTGGATCGTGGTCGCATCCAAGAACCACGTGATGCACGGGGTCTCCGCCGGGATCGTAATGTCAAACCACGGGAAGCGTTCCGGGATCTCGCGGATGCACGCCGGTGACGGCGTTGTCTACTACTCCCCGAAAGTCTCGTACGAGGGGAACGAGCCGCTGAAGGCATTCACGGCGCTGGGTTTTATCGCGGACGAGGAGATCACCCAGGTCGAAGAGTCCCCGGACTTCCGGCCGTTCCGGAGAAAGGCGCGGTACGTTGCGACCAGGGATGTCCCTGCCGCCCCGCTCGTGAACGAACTGAAGTTCATCCGGAACAAGAAGGCATGGGGCTATGTGATGCGCTTCGGGCTCATCGAGATCCCGGAGGAGGACTTCCTCCTCATCGCATCGGAGATGGGCGTTCCCGCGGGAGCTGCCGGTGACCGGGCGGCGACCGGAGCAGGCTAAAGCCGGGCAGGTCGCTGGCGTCGCGAGACTTCCGGGCCGATGGTGCCGCGGTACTTCAGGCACAATCTTTTTAAAGCCTACAGTAACCTGTTATCGCTATGGACCTCCCTGAACTGCCAAAAGGCCACTGTCCGGTCCGGCTGCGGTGCCGGGCCGGCCTTTTCATCATTGCAGGTCTTGCACTCGCCTGCCTCCTCGTTGCAGCGGCCGGGGCCACGCCGCCCTCGGCGATGTCCCTTGCGTACGACGCAAACGCCCGTCTCTTAAGCGTGACCATCACCCACGCGTCCGCAAATACCGTCGTCCATTACATAAAGGAGGTGTCGGTGAGCCTCAACGGGAAGGTGATAAACGACTCGCACTACACCACCCAGCCCGACCCGTCGATGTGGACTTACACGTATCCCGTAACCGCAGAACCGGGAGATGTCCTCTCTGCGACAGCGACCTGCAGCCTCTTTGGTTCGGCAACCCGCAACATCACGGTAGCGGCCGGGCCAGGAACCGAAGGGCAGCCGGCCATGGCTGCAACCACCGCGCAGAAGTCGGCGCCGGGAGCGGTGCTGGTTGCAGTGCCGGTTTCACTTGCGGCCTTTGCACTCCGGAGAAAACGTCCGTGAAAAGAAAAAAGCAGGGATCTTTTTTCCGGCGGTATACCACACGGGTCTGTGCCGGATTTATAATCTTTTAAGGGACAACGGCAAACTTCATTCGTGAACGCCGCCAATGCTGATAACACACATGGCTGAAGATCTCATCACCCCGGAGGTATCAGCACCGGCCGGGACCGCACCGGACCCTGTACCCCCTGTACAGGACGCCCGCCGCCCGCTCTACCTTGCGAACTGGAGCGCCCGGTTCTGGGCCTGGCTCATCGACTTTATCCTCATCATCCTCTTCCTGAATATCGTCCGGGGACTTATCCTCCCGCTCTGGCCAATACCACTGTACCTCGACTTCAGCCACTGGGAACCGCTCGAGTTCACGTTCCAGACCTTCTTCTTCTTCCTGTACTGGACCGTGATGGAAGGGTTCCGGGGCCAGTCGATCGGGAAGATGGTGATGAACCTCAAGGTAGTCAACCGGGACGGGACGAAGATCCACTACGGCACCGCCGCGATCGAGAGTTTCGGCAAGGCCTTCCTCCTCCCCCTCGACTGCCTCATCGGCTGGCTCGGAATGCCCGGGACGAAGCTCCGGGTCTTCAACCGGATATCGAATACCATTATCGTCAAGACGGACTACCGGGAGCCGGAAGGCGTCGTCTACGTCAAAGAGAAAGAATAATTGCATCGCCCCGCACATCTCATTTTCATGCTGAAATACGGAATTCTCGTTATGGTATTGATCGGTGCGCTCTTCATTGCCGGATGCACGTCGCAGCCGGCCGCCGCCCCGGCCGCACAGTCCGCACCGGCGCAGTCCTCCGGGCAGGCCGCGACCCAGGCGCCCTCCGGTCCCACCTCCACGGTACTGATCGAACAGAAGGCGTTCAACCCGAGCCAGCTCACGGTCGCTGTCGGGACCACCGTCACCTGGGTCAACCAGGATACGGTTTCCCACCGGATCGTCCACCAGCCGGGAAAGGGTGAGACCGAACTCTTCCACTCGGACAGGCTCGACCCGGGCCAGAGCTTCAGCTACACCTTCACCCAGCCGGGCAAGTACTTCTACACCGACCCGCAATACGCCGGCGGCACGGGCTTCAACCCCTTCGTGATTGTCCAGTAAGAAAAACAGGAGAAGAGCCTGATAATTCAGAGAAGAGATCACTGCCTGAAAAAGGGTGTGAAGAACGGGAATCGGTTTTCCCGTCCTTCCGGATTTTCCTCCGGGCGATTGACCTATGAGTACGGGTGAAGGGCAGGAACCTCCCGGGAAGGACGACGGCGGGGACGAACCCGGAGGCACGACCGGTTCCCTTCCGGAAGAAACCCCGGGAAAAGAACCGGCAGAGAGCACGCTGCAGTTTTACCTCGACCGGCTCGAAGACGGGAACGAGGGGATCCGGTGGAAAGCCGCCGAATCCCTCGGGAGACTGGGGGACCCGGCCGCCATCGGGCCGCTCATCGACACCCTCTGGGACGAGGATGCACGGGTCCGGATCAAGGCGGCGTGGGCGCTCGGGCAGATCGGCGATCCCGTGGCGATACGGCCCCTCCAGCAGCTGTACCGGATCGAGAACGAGAACGTCCGTGAGATCATCGAGAAGGCAATCGAAGAGATAAAGCGCAGGATGAGCGCCGGGGAATAAGCGGCTGTTTTCTTTTTTTGGAACCCTGCAACCGGAGGTTCGGGAGCGTTTTTATAGCGCAACGTGCATTCAATCAACCGGAACAACCGGGGGGATAGGATATCGCGCAGGATCTCGAATCGCTGTACCGGAAAGTCGACGGGATGGTCCTCATCGAGATCAAGCTCTCGTCGGTGATGCAGCTCTTCAACTCGTTCGACCCGGCCCCCTTCCACGAGAAGGAGCTCGACAGCGCTGCGGAGAGCTACATCGTCGACGCTGTCGAGGACCTCCCGGCAAAGACGAAGTTCCGGATCGTCATCTACCTCCCGCCCGAGATCGTGGGGACCGACCAGGCAAAGAAGATCATCCCCGCGATCCACAACCACTTCCAGTACCGGACCCTCGTCGCGGACCGGGAGTTCCGGGCCACGTTCCGGCACGGCCGGGAGAGTTTTCTCATCGGCATCTCGTTCCTTGCGATCAACCTCATTGCCCGGCAGCTCCTCCTCCGTCCCGCGGGCCATTTCCTCGACCAGCTCCTCGCCGATGCCCTCCTCGTTTTCGGCTGGGCCGCGATGTGGGAGCCGATCACCGTCCTCCTCTACCAGCTCCGGCCGATCATCCGGAAGAAGAATATCTACCAGAAGATCAGCGGGATGGAGATCACGATCGAGCCGCTGTACCACCCGGTCCTAAACAAGACGGTGGACTTTTTCGAGGACTGAGACCGTCTTCTGCGTCGATGGCGCGGGAGCACCGGCATCCACCTGCCCTGGCCGTTCCCCCTGCAGGCCGGCAAAGATGCGCGCAATCGCCTTCCCGTGGGACTCGCCATATCCTCCCTCGAGCACGAGCGCAAGCGGGACGTCCGCCGCATCGGCAATGGTGCCGGTAAGGAGCAGGAAGTCATCGGGGACAAGCCGCATCCCGCCAAGCGGGTCGTCGGAAAGGGTGTCCTGGCCCGCGGAGACGATCACGAGGTCCGGCCGGAACCGTGCGATGGCGGGGGTAAAGATCCTGCGAAAGACCGCGTCATAGTCCGCGATCCCGGCACCGGTGTGGAGAGGGGCGTTGATGGTGAACCCCTTACCGGCGCCCGTGCCGATCTCGCCGATCTCCCCCGATTGCGGGAAGAGCCCCTCCTGGTGGACCGAGCAGTACAGGACCCGGTCCGTCCCGTAAAACGCGTGCTGGGTACCGTTCCCGTGGTGGATGTCCCAGTCGACGATCGCTACCCGGAGCGACCGGGCCGCCATCCGGGCAGCCGCGATCGCCGCGTTGTTGAGGATGCAGAAGCCCATGGCCCGGTCGTATTCGGCATGGTGGCCGGGGGGCCGAACAAGGGCAAACGAATGCTCGCCCGAGGCTGCACGCTCGGCGGCGAGGACCGCGGCGCCTGCCGCGTGGAGGGCAACGGTACAGGAATGAGAGGTGATGTACGTGTCTAGATCGAGATGATCGAGTGCGTGCACAGCCAGGCACCGCTGTTCCAGCCACTTCAGGTAATAGTCGGCGTGGATGCGGAGGACGTCCTCCGGAAGTGCCGCTTCCGCCCCGAGCCGGGCCACTCCCCGGGGGACGCCGGCGAGGGCGTTTTCAAGCCGGGCCTGGTTCTCGGGATGGCCGGGGTCGTCGTGGAGCCTGCATAACGGATCCGTGATCACCGAACACCCTGTCACCATGCCAACCCTCTTTTCAGGACAGGGGGATATCGGCCCTCCCGGGTAATCAGGTTTCCGTGCAAGTACCGGGCCCGGACAGATTGCCGGAATCCCGGGTTAATCGCCCCTAGCGGGATTCGAGCGCTGCCCTGCAGGCCGGGCAGAGCATCTTCTTCTTCCGGTCGAGTTCATCGAGAGTGTCGGGTTTGAACATGACGCACTCGGGATTGCTGCAGTGGGAAAGACCGAGCAGGTGGCCGAGCTCGTGGGCCCCTTCCTTGCTGACCCGGTCGATAAGGTCGTCGTCGCTTCCGGGGCGCCCGTAGTATTCGTTCCCCAGCCGGGCCGTCGAAACCACCGCCGCACCGACTGCTTCCCGGGCGAGGCCGAACACGAAGCTCCGGCCGTTGCCGAAGAGGTCCTGGGGGAGGACGAGGAGGACCGGCTCGGAAAAAGCGTGGCGGTGCTTGAAGGCCTGGATGCTGTCGAGAACCGCCCGGGCGTCGAGCTGGCGGCGGTCGTTGACGTACCCCGTGACCCGGACATGGTTCTCAGAGACTACAGCCTTGAGACCGAGAAGCGCTTCGATGTTCCTTGCAACCGGGATCTGGAGACCTTCAGGAGATCTTGAATCCCAAAAAATATGCAGCTGCATCGCTATATTCTGTCTGATATGGGCGGCTATAAACATATTGAGACGTGTACCGGCGAGTACCTGGCCGGGCGTTACCGGTCTGCCGCCGAGGTCGGGATCGGCGCGAACCCGGGCGCCGCGCAGATCCTGCAGGAGCGGGGCGCACTCCTCCGGTGCACGGACATCCGGCGGCTGCCGCTTCCTGCCGGGCTCCCCTTTGCTCTCGACGATGTCTTCTCGCCCGATCTCTCCCTGTACAGAGGTGCCGATGTTATCTACGCGATCCGGCCGGCGGTCGAGATGGTCCCGCCGCTCATAGCCCTTGCCCGGGAAGCCGGCTGCGACCTCATCGTGTACCACCTCGGGTTCGAGAGCTGGGGCGATGGCGGCGAGCTCATCGACTGCGGGGTGCTCCTCCACCGTTACTACCGGGCATCAGAAGATGTCGAGGGTTGACTGGGACGGGGCCGGGGTCTTCTTCCTTGCCTCTTCCTCACCGGATTTTCCGGATCCCGCCGGATGCTCCTCCGCTGGCGCGTTGCAGGGCGGTTGCCGGGATCGCTCCCTGTCCGGTTGCTGCTCCGGCTCCCGCTGAGGTTCGCGGGGGGGTTCCCGTTGCCGGTCCGCCGGTTTTTCTACCTGAGGGGGAGGGGCGGGTTCCGGCGCCTTTACTGGTTTCACCCGTCTTTTCTGAACCGGTTCTCTGGCAGCAGCCTTCGCCCGTTGCTCCTCCTCCCGTTTCTTCTCCTTCTCTTTCTCCTTTGCCTCCTGCTGGATCGCCCGGACAATCGCTGATGCCTGCTCCCGGTCGCCGGTGAAGTACGTGAGCTGGTCGGCGTCGAGAGCGAGCTCGCCGGCGTATGCCGCGGGATCGTTTGCTATGATCATCGCGACGGTGCCAAGATACTTCTCGCGGAGGGTGTTCTGCGGGATGTTCATCACGCCGGCAACCTTGTTGAGAAGGGCGATCCGGAGGGCCTTCTGCTTCCGGGCCGCCGCCATCTTCTGCCACCGTTCGGGAGGCATGATCCGGGCGTGGACACCGGCCCCGCCGGCCGCATCGGCCATGCCGAGGAGCATGATCGCGCTCGCGTACCGCCAGAGCGTGTGGTACTGCCGCCGGTAGGTGTACCCGAGGTACTCGTCGGCACGGGCGAGCGAGCGGTAGGCCGCGGCGACCGGCGCCGGGCCGGGCAGGAGCGGGATGCTCCCCTCGAGCCACTGCCCGACCGCTTCCGGCGTGTCCTCTACCTCGCGGGAGAGGCGCATGAGATCTGCGTCTGAGGTCTTTGCAAAGGTCGCGGAGACGAGCGAGAAGATCGAGACCCGCTCGTCCTTCTGCGAGGTATGGACCTGGGCATCGTCAAGGCGGTCCCGCCCGATCGCGGAGGCGTAGAGCATGTTCACCGCCGACCGCATGTCGCCCTCCGCGCTCTCGGCTATCGCGTGGACCGCGGCATCGGTGCAGGCTATCTTTTCAGCGGAACAGAGGTACCGGAGACGAGGGGCGATGGAACGGGCGGGTATCGCCCGGAACTGGACCGGTTCGCACCGGGACCGGATCTCCCCGGCCACCCCGTACAGATCGTTTGCGATCAGGATGACAGGCTGCCGGGCCTGTTTTATGCAGTCCACGATAGCCTTCGCCCCCCCACGGTCGGAGGTTCCCTGCAGGTTGTCCGCTTCATCGATAACAATCAGCTTCCGGGAGGCCCCGGTCAGGCTTGCGGTCGCACTCCCGACACCGGCGATCCGCTCGATAACGCCTGCCGTCCGCTGGTCGCTCGCGTTGAGCTCGATGACCTCCCATCCCATGTCGTTTGCCACGGCGTAGGCCGCTGAGGTCTTGCCGATGCCGGGCTTGCCGTAGACGAGGAGCGGTTTTGTGCCCCGGACCCAGCCCTTCGCCCAGTCTGCCATCTGCCGGACCGCCGAGGTATTGCCGACGATATCCGCGAGGTGTGCGGGCCGGTATTTCTCGGTCCAGTCCATACCAACACGTTGGCCGTATATCAAATAAATTATCTCTGATGAAACGCCATTACCATACACGCAACCGAAATGTACGGTGTATTTCA
Source organism: Methanoregula sp. (assembly GCA_035622795.1). GTDB lineage: Archaea > Halobacteriota > Methanomicrobia > Methanomicrobiales > Methanospirillaceae > Methanoregula. Next base: position 7,424 of record DASPUR010000119.1, read on the forward strand.
GGTGAATGCCGTGGCCGACAACTGCTCGACTGACACGATCGCAAAAATTGTCCAGGAATACGAGGGAGTGCGGCGGAAACACGCCATCGGCAGGATGGTGAACGCGCTGAAGATCGACGCTCCCCATATCGTTGCCGCATTCGGTGAGGACGCCGCGGTGATCGAGCACGGGAGCGAAGCCCTCCTCCTCGCGGCAGACGGCATCTGGAGCAGGCTCATGGATGCAGACCCGTACTGGGCGGGATACTGCTCGGTCCTCGTCAACATCCACGACATCGCAGCCATGGGAGGAAAACCCCTCGCTATGGTCGATATCTTCTCCATCTCGAAGACTACCATTCAGGAACAGGTCGTAAAGGGCATGCACGACGCCTCGGCCCAGTTCGGTGTCCCGATCGTCGGCGGCCACCTCCACCCGGATGCGCCTTACAGCGTCATCGACGTCTCCATCCTCGGCTCGGCCCCGCTCGGCCAGATCATCTACAGCCACACTGCGGGGGACGGAGACCGGATCGTCGCCGCCATCGACCTTACCGGGCGCGTCCACCCCTCGTGCTCCCTCAACTGGGACTCGGTGACCATGAAATCCGCTGCCGAGGTCAGGGCACAGATCGCAATCCTCGGGGAGATCGCACGGCGGCACCTCGTGACCGCAGGCAAGGACATCAGCAACCCGGGCATCATCGGAACGCTCGGGATGCTCCTCGAGGTGAGCGGAAAGGGGGGGACGGTCGAGCTCTCCCACATCCCCCACCCCGATCTCGCGGCGAACGGGATGACCTACGAGCAGTGGGTACGGATGTACCCCGGCATGGGCTTTGTCCTGACCGCGAAGAAGGAGCACGTCGCGGAGCTCATCCGGCTGTTTGCAGGAGTCGGGATGACGGCACGGGACATCGGATCGGTCGATACCTCCCGGGAGCTGCGGATCCGGCACGAGGGGAACGAGACGAAGGTCTTCGATTTCATCAATAACGGCATCATGCACCTCGCGGAAGAGGATATTTCATGCCAGCCCCGGTAAGGCGGATTGGCATCGGCATCGGATCGGACGCGGAAAGGGTGCTCCGGAGCATTCGGGACGCTGCTCTGCCGGGAATTTCTGTCGCCTGTTACTGCCGCCCGGGCACACTCAGCCTTCCTGCGGATGACCCGATCGGGATCGCGGAGAGCGGGGACCCCGGCCATGCCCTTGCGGAGGACCTCGTGGCAGGAAAGATCGGGGCAGCGGTCCGGGGCACTCTTCCGTCGAACCAGACGCTCCGGGCGCTGAAAGAGGCAACGGGCGCCGGGCATCTCGAGCGGATCGCCCTCGTGGAAACACCGGCAGGGACCCGTTTCCTCCTTGCCCCGGTCGGTGTCGATGAAGGGTGGACACCTGAAGAGAAGATTGCCCTGATTGGGAGAGGGCGGGTCATTGCGAAAAAATTGAACCTGCCCGAAAAAGTCGCTGTCCTTTCCGGCGGCAGGCTCGGGGATGTCGGGAGGCACCCCCGGGTCGATGCGAGCATCGGGGAGGCGGAAAGCGTTGCCCGCCTCACCGGTGCCACGCACTACGAGATCCTCATCGAGGATGCCATAAAAGACTGCGGCCTCGTGATCGCTCCCGACGGAATCTCCGGGAACCTCATCTTCAGGACGCTCACGCTGGTAGGAAGCGGGCACGGGCACGGCGCGCCGGTCGTAAATATCGGCAGAATTTTCGTGGATACTTCGCGCGCCTCACCAAATTATGCGAATGCGCTATTGCTCGCAGCATTATTGTTGGAATAAATTAATACTTATTAAAGGCCCCGGTTTTCCGAAATAAATGATATAATGAAATTAAAAAATATTCTGCGAAATTTTGGAGCCCGATTCCCACTTGCTTGACAGGATGCCTTGCATTATCGTATTGCTGGGTAAATTGAAGGATTTTCCCAAAAAGTATTTATATATACCAAGATACTTTCTTTTTGAGGTTAGAAACATGGCAGATTTACCAATCGCCGCAGTTGTGAGGATTGCAAAGAAGAACGGGGCCGAAAGAGTGGGAAGCGATGCAGCAGAGGCGCTGGTGGTCAAGGCAGAGAAGTACATCGCCCAGCTGACCAAGGAAGCCAACAAGCTCGCAGAGCACGCAGGCCGGAAGACGATCAAGAAAGAAGACGTTGACCTTGCGGCAAAGCCCTGATTTAGCCAAACTCTTTTTTACGACGCAGTAAAAATCTCCTCCCGGAATTCTCGGTTTTTTCGACTGTTCTTTCTCCCACGGAACGGAAGTTATCAAAAAATCCGGAGTTTTACCGGCTCAGAAACAAAAAATCAGAAGTTTCCTTTTGTGCTCCGTACCGCATCCCGGTCGCCGGAGATCTCAAGGGCTTTTCCCAGCGCTATACCGAAGGCCTTGAAGACCGCCTCGCACTGGTGGTGGTCGTTTTTCCCGGTGAAGGTGATATGGACGGTTATGCCTGCATGGCCGCAGGTGCTGTAGAAGAAGTGCTCGAAGATGTCAGATGGGATCGAACCGATGGCCCTGCTGTAAAACGTCCCGTTCCAGGAGAGGTACCCGCGGCCCCCGCAGTCAATGGCAACGGTGGCGAGCGCCTCGTCCATCGGGATGATGGCATGGGCAAACCGCTTCAGCCCCTTCCCGTCGCCGATCGCCTTTTTAATCGCATCGCCAAAAACGATCCCGATGTCCTCGATGGTGTGGTGACTGTCGACCTCGAGGTCGCCGCGGGCAGTACAGGTAAAATAAAACCCGCCGTGCCGTGCCATCGCGGTGAGCATGTGATCGAAGAACGGGACCCCGCTCTTCACCGATACCGTGCCCGGCCCGTCGGGGTCGAGGCTGATCCTGATCTTTGTCTCTTTTGTCTCCCGTTTCACATCCGCTCTTCGCATCGGGACTCCTCCAGTGCTTCCTCTAAAAGCAGTTTCCCGCTGTACAGGGCCGATCCCAGAACTGCGCCGTATGCGCCGATCTCCCGGAGCCCGGCTACATCGGCACGTGCCGAAACACCACCGGCGACAACGACCGGGATACGGACCCGGTCGATCAGCTGCTTCACCGGATCGAACCGGACCCCCTGCTGCAGTCCTTCGACGTCCACGTTGGTGTACAGCAGGAAACCTGCGCCCAGCTCCTCGAACCGGGCTGCCCAGCCGAGATAATCGCCCGCAGTCTCCTGCCACCCGTGCACCGCGATCTGGCCGCCTTTCGCATCGACACCGGCCATGATCCGTTCGCTGCCGAACTCGTCGGCGAGCTCGCGGACGCTCTCCGGTTCCCGGGTCGCGAGCGTGGAGATGATGACCCGGGTAACACCAGTCTCCAGCCACTGTGCGGCATCTTCAACCGACCGTATCCCCCCGCCAAGCTCGATCTCTGCGCCGGTATCCCTTACGAGCCCGGCAATAACGCCGGCGTTTTCCACCGAATTCCCGAAGGCCCCGTCGAGGTTGACGACGTGAAGGGCTTCCGCCCCCGCGTCCAGCCACCGGGTCGCACAGGTGAGGGGATTGCCATACGCCGTCGCGCTCTCGCGTTTCCCCTGCACCAGCTGGACGCAGCGCCCGCCGAGAACGTCGACCGCAGGAAAGATGCGCATGGTCTTTTCAGCGAACCATCCTCTGGATCGCCATGACAAGGATGTCCTTTGCTCCTGCACGCTTCAGCGCATTGATCAGCGAGTAGACCCGCTCCTCGCTGACAACGGCGTGGACCGCGACAAGGTCCTCCGAAGATGCAACGTCCATGATCGTCGGCCCGGACAGGCCCGGCAGAACGTTCCGGACCGCTTCGAGGGAAGTGCGTTTCACGTTCATCATCAGGTAGCACTGCCCGCGTGCCCGGAGGACGCTCTCGAGTGCGAGCCGGATCTCGTCGATCTTCTCTTTCTTGGTCTCCAGTGCCTGATGGTTGCCGATGAGCTGGGTCGACGTCGCGAGCACCTCGCCGATCACCCGGAGCCGGTTTGTCCTGAGCGTGGTCCCCGAGCTCGAAAGGTCTATGATTGCGTCGGCAATGCCGAGGTGGGGGGCCGCTTCGCACGCACCGCCGACGAGGACGACCTCGACCGGGACCTTGTGCCGGGCAAAGAACGCCCGGGTGATGACCGGGAACTCGGTTGCGACCTTCTTCCCGGCCAGCTCGTTTACCGAGGACAGGGCAGAGTCTTCGTGGACCGCGAGGACGAGCCGGGCTTTCCCGATCCCGAGATCGAGGAGTTCTGAGACGTCCGCTTCCCGCTCGATGACCATGTCGTGGCCGGTGATACCGAGGTCGGCTGCTCCGGTCGCCACGTACTCGGGAATGTCGACCGGGCGGGCAAAGAGGATCTCGACATGGGGGTCCAGGGTCCTGGTGATCAGTCTCCGTTCGCCTGCCTCCGGCAGATGGAGCCCGCTCTTCTCGATGAGGTCCGTCACGGGGCCCGCGATCCTGCCCTTATTGGGGATGGCAAGACGTACGATATCTGAAAAAGGAAGGGTGGCCGTATTCTTCCTGCCCCCCTTTCCTGCAGTCGTTTCCGTTCTTTTATCAGAAGGTCTTGAGCTCACCGCTGATTACCTTCTCAGTGATGCAGGTCACGTTCGCCAGCTGGTTGTTGACGATCTCCTCGATTCCGGCGTTGAGGTCCTTCAAGGAATGCCCCTGCTTCGGCAGCACCTGGACACTGGCCACAAGGGGATAATCGATCGGTTTTCCTATCTGGGAGAGAAGCCTGACGTACATCTCCTCGATGCCGTCCACGTTCACCACGCACTCGCGTGCGATCTGGGTCGAGAGGAGGTTGTAGATCTTCCCGATGTGGTTGATCGGGTTCTTGCCGCTCGTCGCCTCCATGCTCATCGGGCGGTTGGGGGTGATGAGCCCGTTGCACCGGTTGCCCCTGCCGACCGAACCGTCGTCGCCCATCTCGGCCGATGTACCGGTAACCGTGAGGAAGACGCTGCCGGCATCGATATCGTCTGCGGTGTTCACGTGGACGTCCACATGCCGGCTGGTGTGCTTCCGTGCGACCTCTGCGATCTTCTCCTGGAGGAGGTCACGGTAGTGGATGTACTCCTGGATGCCGGAGCAGTGCTTGTCCACCATCGCGCACGCGATCGTGAGGGTGATATTATCGCCGTCGCGGAGGCCCATGATCTTGATGTCCTGTCCGATGACCGGGTACTTTGGCCGGAGTTTCTCATCAATAACGTCCGCGACGCTCTTGGTGATCGTCTCAATCTCCGAGAACGGGGCGTGGCCGACACCGAACGAGGTGTCGTTGGACCGGGGGGCAGTCCCCTGGCAGGGCCGGAAGACATCCCGCAGATCGGTCGAGCCGACGCCGAGACGACAGTCCACGATGACATCGCGGTTCAGGTTCAGTTCAGGGAGGATCGTGTGGAGGTACCCGTGCGCTGCTTCAACGGCAATGGCATCGGTCGGGATTGTGACGCCATCGAACTGCTTGGTTGCCCGGCCGTCAAGGAGAACGTAGATCGGGCGGACCATCTTCCCGCCGCCGAACTTTGGCACCGATTCGCCGGCAACGACTTCTCCCTGGTCGGTGTTGTGGTGGAGCACGACACCGAACTCCTCAAGGTATGCCCTGCAGAGCGCCTGGCTGATCGACTCCGCGATGCCGTCAGCGATACTGTCGGGATGGCCGAGGCATTTTCGCTCGACAAGTTCGATCCGCTGTTTCTCCAGGGGTATCTGGTCAAGGGCTTCGATCTGGATATTTCTCTTCATTGATTTCCTCGTCTACACTTCGTACTTATACTGAGGACTCCGAGCCGTAATAAAATTTCTCCAACGATAATTCCGGTACGGTTTTTTATGAGCGGGAGTAATTTTATTCGCCGGAAAGAACGGCCCGGAAGAATTGGATCCAACAACCGAACCCTGTCTGACCGGTCCGATGTCCCCACTATCACAAATCTGATTTGAGAGAGGGCAGTCTGCGATCTGGAATACCGGGAGGGGTTCAATTAAAAATGAGGGAATGTATGATCCTTATCGTCTCAGGAATTTATGGAGGATCGTCATTTCGCTGCCCCGGGGTGCTTTCTTGACCGGGGGCTTTGCCGGGACCGGCCTTTCGCCTTCGAGATCTTCGTCCTCGTCATCCCGGTCTTCCCTGATTACCGGCTTTTTCTCGTGAGGTACGGTGCGGTGTGACTGAGGGGGTGAAGAGGGGCGCTGGGGGGCGAGTTTCGTACCGCATCCCGGGCAGAAGTTGGCGGCGTGGGGGAGTTTCTTGCCGCAGTGATGGCAGAACTGAGGGGATTCGGAGGGTTCTTCGGGTATCGATCCGGCCTTTTCCTGCATTCCGCCGGGATGCTCACGTGATGAGCCGGGCCGGTACTCCTGCACCTTTTCTGCAGCCTTTTCCTGTACCACCGATCTGCGCACGATTTCCTGGGGTCCGGCTTCAGGCGCGGCTTTCGTTGCGGGTTCGCCGACGCCCCTCCTCACCGGAGTCGGGACCGGATGACGCACCGGATGGATCGCACTCTTCACCGCGCCCTTCATTGCCGACTGGACCTCGGGCTTCCTGACCGGCTGCGCATCCGGCTCCCGGGTGACAACGGGCTCCCGGTCGATGTCCGCAGCAGCGGCCGGCTTCTTCGCGGACTCAGGCACCTGCCGGACCTGCGCCCGCCTCACCGGTTCGGGCGCCTTCTCTTCGCGTTCCTCCTCGGGCACCTTGTAAAGAGAGAGGAGCTTCTTGACCGGGGGCTGCTTCTCGTGATCTTTTACCGGTTTCCGGACCGGCTGGATCTCCTGCCGGGCAGGGGTCTGGCGCTCCGGACGGGCAAATTCCGGCTCTTCGGGTTTCCTTGCCGGTTCCTCTGCTTTGCGGGGGGGTTTTGAAGGGCGCTTCTCTTCGGTGATCAGGGAGATCCATTCGTTGATCTCGGTTGCCCGGTCCATCCCGTTCTGGACGAAGACGAGTTTCATCGTCTTGATATCATCGTCGGCGGACTTGATCGAGAGGACGAGGACCGGATCGGAGTTCTCCGAGGACTCAACGCTGCTCCCCACGATTGTCTCGCGGGGGATATCCTTTGCCGTGACCCTGAGTTTCTTTTCCTGGGTGTCGATCAGGAATATCCGCTGGTTGGTAAGATATGCGTGGAAAAAGAACTTCTTCACCGAGATATTGAGTGAGCCGATTAGCACCTTTTCTCCCGGCTTGAGGACCGCGGAGAGGCCGCCTTCCTCCTCTTCCTGCTCGTCCCCGCCCGCAGGCAATGCCGCTTTCCCTCCCCGCGGTTCCGTCTCGTGCGGCGCGGCGGCCTTGGGACTTCCCGCCCGTGCCGCTCCTTTCTCCGGACGGTCACCTACATTCTCGCCGCAATAGCCGCAGACGACCGTGTTATCCCGTATGTTCATCCCGCAGTGAGGGCATTTCATGTACGCTGCTCCGGAAGGCGATATCGAGAGTCGATAGGTACAATGTTCTTTTACGATATGAAAAATTCTCTGATCAGAACCGGGACTGCGCTGGCCCCGGTTTTACTTCCTGTCGGGAGATATCAGATCTTCGAGAGCTCCCGCAATCCGCGACCGATCCTCCTCTCTCACGGCATCATACAGGTAGAGCCCGGCTTCGTTCCTGCAGCTGCAGAGGAGCGCATTGACCCGGCATTTTACGAAATCGCCACTCAGGAGACAATCATCCGGAGTAACGCGACCGAGCCGGTTATTGATCACGCTGCCGAAGGAGCCGGCCGAACTGATCACCTGGTACGGCCCTGTCCCTACGGCAACGATGATCACACCGGTCCTGTCCGCGTTGGCAGGTATTGCCAGCCGGAAACTGCAGTATCGCTCGTCACCGAAGGGATTGAGAAATTCCCGGTAAAACGGATCGTGCCTTTCCTTGAGCTGAGAGAGGAAGAGGCCAAGCGGGAGCACGAGGTACCGGGAATAGCCCGCCTGCACCCTCTCCCGGAGGTGGGAAAATGCCGGTAAAGCGAGGACATCGCCGAGGATCTTCTGCGACCGGGCAAAAGTATCTTCTCTGGCCCCACCGCTGAACTTCAGCGGAACGGGCCGGAAAAAAAGGGTTCCCTGGCCGACAGGGACGGCAAGGGACCCGTCTCCAGCCTTTTTGAGCTGAACCGGGGCCATGCCCGGATCGCTGTCGGGAACAGCCGGTGTTTTCGGGGCGGGCCTGAGGATGGCAGTTTTTCCGCCAAGAAGGCTGCCGCGCGCGAGGCCTGCCCAGGTATCCGGAGAATACGTCTTGTCAAGGTGCTTCTTCCAGAGCGGATCGCGGATTGCCGCGATAGAGACAAGCCGGTACTGGGAACCGACCGGGATAAACTTCGCGCCGCAATGGGTACATTCGATGATGAAATCGGTCCGGGGGATGCCAAAGAGCTGTTTTCCTGCTACCTTTGTGAGTATCCCGGTTTTGCAGACGGGGCAGATACTCATCCAGGACAACGGTTCCCGTTCCTCCTCTCCGGCAGGGAGTTTTAATCCAGGGCCGGATCCGGGCCCCCCGTCCCAGGTCCAGGGCTTGAGAAGCCGGATCCCTTTTCGCTGCCAGTGGAGCTGGCGGTCGAGGATCTCTGCGGGTTCAGCTATCCCGGCGGCGACGAGTACATCGATAATAACCGGAACCACGGTCCTTCCCGAAACCCGCGTGCGCTCTTCGAATTTCCGGTCAAGGCCTTCTTTGGAACCCGCGGGAGGATCACGGGGGGTGGTGAGAGGGAGAGATTTCGTGAACTCCGCATTGAGGCATTCCATGGCTATCCCTATGAGTTCCCCTGTAACGTTTACCCCGCCCCTGAGGAATGGCAGCCGGGAAACCCGCCGGCTGACCGTTTCGGACACGAGTGCGAGCATACCGGGAGGGATGGGAAAATACCGGGATTC
>DASPUR010000120.1:0-5058 GCA_035622795.1 Methanoregula sp.
TCGATCGCTTTCGTGATATAGAGATACGAATTGGCATCAAACCTTTTTGTGAACGTATCTCCCTGGTGGTGGAGGTAGCTCTCGATCTTGAAGTCGGTTGCAAACGAGAACCCGATCCGGTCCTTTTCCTGGAGCGCCCGCCCGAACTTCTCGTGCATCGACTCGTTCGAGAGGTACGTGATGTGCCCTACCATCCGGGCGAGGGCGAGCCCGTGGGCCGGGGGCGTCTTTCCGTAATAATCGCCGTCGTTCCAGTTGGGATCGGAGAGGATCGCTTTTCTGCCGACCTCGTTGAACGCGATCTGCTGGGGCGTGGAGTACCCCGTCGCGGCAATAACGATCACCTTCTTCATCATCCCGGGGAACTGGACCGACCACTGGAGGGCCTGCATCCCGCCCATCGATCCGCCGGCTATGGCATAGAGTTGCCCGATGCCGAGATGATCGATGAGCAGTTTCTGGGCCTCCACCATGTCCCGGATCGTGATGACCGGGAACTTTGCGCCGTACGGTTCCCGGGTCGCCGGGTTCGTGGAGGATGGGCCCGTGGATCCCCGGCATCCCCCGATGACGTTAGAGCAGATGATGAAGTACCGGTCGGTATCGAAGGCTTTCCCCGGGCCGACGACTGCGTCCCACCATCCGGGTTTTGCGTCGCCTGCATGGAAGCCGGCCAGGTGCGCATCGCCCGAGAGGGCGTGGAAGATGAGAATTGCGTTGCTCTTCTCCCGGTTCAGCTTCCCGTACGTCTCATATGCGATAGTGACGGAGGGGAGGACATCTCCGCTCTCGAGGATGAGCGGATCGGGGTGATAATAAAAAAGGGTAGAAACGATCCCCGCGGATCCCTTGATCACGGATAAAGCCCCCTTCGTTCCCGCGTCACGTCCCGTTCCTCAGTCATGGTCACCGGATTTTCTGTGCAGTCGTCTTAATACTTCTTCCCTCTACGGGGTTGCATCGAGGGCCTGCTGCAAGTCGGCGATGATGTCCTCGATATCCTCGGTCCCGATGGAGAGCCGGATGAAGTCGGGCGTGACGCCGGTCTTCTTCTGCTCCTCGGGCGTCAGCTGCTGGTGCGTAGTGGTAGCCGGGTGGATCACGAGGCTCTTGGAATCGCCGATGTTGGCAAGGTTCGAGAAGAGTTTGACGCTGTCGATGAACTTGTGGCTCGCCTTCTCCCCGCCCTTGACCCCGAACCCGACGAGGGGGCCGTACCCTCCCGCAAGGTATTTCTGGGCCAGCTTGTGGCTCTGGTGCTCGGGCAGGCCGGTGTAGTTCACCCAGGCAACCTTCGGGTGACTTTTAAGGAACTGCGCCACGGCGAGTGCGTTCTCGGAGTGCCGGGGCACCCGGAGATGGAGGGTCTCGAGGCCGAGCAGGAAGAGCCACGCGTTGAACGGGCTGAGCACCGCACCGGTGTCGCGGAGGAGCGAGATCCGGATCTTGAAGGTGAAGGCCACGTTGCCGAGCCCGGGGAAATTCCCGAACGCGTCCCAGTACTTCAGGCCGTGGTAGCTCGGGTCGGGTTCGGTGAACTCGGGGAATTTCCCGCTCGCCCAGTTGAACTTCCCGGAGTCGACGATGACCCCGCCGATGGAGTTTCCGTGCCCGCCGATATACTTGGTGGCCGAGAGGACCGAGATGTCGGCCCCGTGCTCGATGGGCCGGACTAATCCGACGCCGGTCGTGTTGTCCACGATGAGCGGGATCCCGGCTTCATGGGCGATCTTGGCGATCGCTGCAAAGTCGGGTACGTCGAGCTTCGGATTGCCGATGGTCTCGGCATAGATTGCCTTCGTCTTTTGCGTGATCGCTTTCCGGAAGGCCTCGGGTTTTGTCGAGTCCACGAAGATGACATTTCTCCCGAGCTTGGGGAAGGTGTAATGGAAGAGCTCGTACGTGCCGCCATACAGGTTGTCGGCGGAGACGATGTCGTCGCCCGGGCTCGTGATGTTGAGGAGCGCGTACGTGATGGCGGCCTGGCCGGAGGCAGTGGCGATGGCGCTATTACCCCCTTCGATGGCAGCGACCCGTTTCTCGAAAACATCGGTGGTCGGGTTCATGAGCCGGGTATAGATGTTCCCGAGCTCTTTGAGCCCGAAGAGGTTGGCAGCGTGCTCGGCGCTCTTGAAGACGTACGAGGAGGTCTGGTAGATCGGTACGGTCCGAGACCCGGTGGTCGGGTCGGGAACCTGCCCTGCATGGAGGGCGGTGGTTCCGAGATTGAATTTCTTCGTCATGGTATCTTCCTTTTGGGATTGGTAATCATAATGACAGATTGTGGTGATCGCGCCCTCGCATAAGCAGGGACGTTGGTTCTTCTTTGCTGGCGAACCAGCCCGGGTGAAAGACAGTAGCGGAGCGGTGCTACCGCATCACCGGGATCTGGTACTTTTCCGCAATTTCAGTGAAGACATCGGCAAGATACTGGATCTGCCGTTCGTTGAGACCGTAGGTGTTGAGCTTCCATGTCCGGGTCGCCCCGGCAAACTCGCCGACGATCCCCCGGGACGAGAGCTCGTCGCTGAAATAGAACCCCTTGCGCTTGTGGGTCTTTGCCACGGTATCGAAGCTTCCGGTGGTGTCTACTTTCGTGAGCGTGTGCTTCCGCGGGTACTCGGAGAGGACCTTGCTTCCCGAGATTTTCAGGAGCCGGTCGATGAAAAAATTTGACCGCCGCACCTCGTCGCCCCACGCCAGCGTCCGGGCTTTCACGGCCGGGAAGGAGGCCATCATGGAGAGGAGCGTGCCGCCCATCAGCGTACATCCGAGGAGCTCGACCTCCTTAATCCCGAACTTTCGCTTGGTGAGGTCGCCGACCATTGCGGTCGTCCGGAGCGCCTCGGGCGCGTACTCGTCGGTCATCGCAAGGACCCCGGAGGGGGCGACCGAGGCCATGCTCTTGTGCCCGGAGCCGACCACGAAGTCGGCCCCGATCTTCTTCCCGTCCACCGGCATGACGCCTACGGTATACGCCCCGTTGTACAGGAACGGGATGTCATACTGGTGCGCGACCTTTCCGATCCCCGCGATCTCGTGCTCGTTGGCGAACTGGTAATCGAAATGATCGATCATGACGAGGACGGGGAGTTTGCCCGTCTCTGCTTTCACTGCCTCGATCTTCTGGGCAGTCGCGTCCGCGGTCACGATGTTCTTGTCGTTGAGCGGGACTTCCTTCACTACCCCACCCGCGTTCTCCACGGCGAGGAACTCGGTGTAGTGGGCAAGGGCCGATACGATGACGGAATCGCCCCTGCCGACCAGCGTCCCGGTCACTGCCTGGAAACCGCGCCGGGCTCCCGGGACGACCCGTGCATGGTCCATGTTGACGAACTTCGCGAGATCGGCGTGGAAGTCGGCGATGCCGGGCTTACTGATCTTGTCGAGCCGGAACGGTTTGCGGCAGGCGTCGCAGGTCGAGTACCCGTCCCCGTACGCGATGATCGCCTTCCGGGCCTCGGTCGTAAGCCTTCCCGCAGCCTGGATCGGGTGGATATTGATGTATTCCTCCTCCCGGCACCGGATATCGAGCGTGCCGGCGATCTTTGTCACCCGCGGGTTGCCGGTCCCTGCTTCGAGATCAGCGACGATCTGTTTCAGCTCCGCGATCCTCTTCCGGAATTCTTCCTCCTCCCCGGCATCGAATCCGGTAGGGAGCGAGGCGCGGAAGAGGCCCCGGAGCTCCTCGAGCTGGAAGAGGGCTTCGAATGTCTTCTGGATCCTGGCAGTCATGGTGGGAGTTCCTTGGCACATGGAAGGTTTGAAGGTTTTTGCGATATCCGGGCGGGGAATGCGATATCACGGGATCGGAGTGATATACTGAACCTCTGCTAGTCGAAGAATCGCTGATGCGATTCTTCTCCATGTCGAGGTCGAAGAGGTTTGTCAGAACCTCGACGAGGAGAAGGGGGGCCGCGGCCACCCTTCGACTTTCTGATGAATCTCTCCGCATTCGAAGATTTACTTCGTAAATCTTCTCATCTTCGGGGTTCTGATGAACCTCTCCGTGTTCGAAGGTCGGCTTCGCCTCCCTTCTCTTACTCGTGGTTCTGACGAACCACTCGTAAAGCCAAGGCCCGGACTTGAACCGGGGTGTAGCTGATCTGCAGTCAGCCGCGTGGCCGCTCCGCCACCTTGGCATTATGGTTCACGATTGTGAATTGACTATACACAATTCCTGCTGGGGATATTTATACGTTGAGGAATCGGCGGTTTTTTCCGCCACATTTTCAGGTCTTTGCGAAATAACGAAAATGATCATGGTTGTTCGGGACAAACCCGTCCTGTTTTACGAGAAAACCAAGAGCAATCGTCCGGCAGTGGCGAAAAAAGAATGCGAGCCCGTGACGAGGCATCGTGAATCACGGGCGATCGCCTGGTATTCTGGAAGGGAAGAGTGGTTGCCGGTGTGCCCGCGGCAACGGTCCCTTCCATTTTTTTGAGGTTTCCCCTAGATTTCGTGGTGGTGCAAGAGGACGTGGCATTCCGGATACGTTTTACGGCCGCATACCACGCATCGGGACACGGGTGCGGTTCTTGTGACTGAGTGTCGCGCGTGGTGGCCGAATCCGGGCCGGGGGCTTCGGACAACAATACTGCCCGGAGCTCCCCGCACCCAGGAAAATACCGGGGCCGGGAAAAGGTCCCGTGCCCGATCTTGTTCCGGTGCCGTGAGGGTCTGGTTTCATGTGCTGTTCCCTTGGTTCACGTTTGTGAACTGTCCAATGGGTTGTGCGGGTGATAATAAGGAGCCTCGTGACGCGACATTTCTTGCCGCAATCCCATGGAACCCTGACGGTGAATCCGGAAAAAGTCCAGAAAAAAGATCCAGAAAAATTCATCCTTGCCTCGTGACCCCAATCCGTCTCTCCGGCATGCGGCAAGTATTTCACCGGCCTGGCATATCTTGCCACAACAGAAATGCTAATACTTGTCCAAAGAATTAACAATTGTGAAGTCCAACCGGAAACGAGTCGTTCTGTACGCTGATATCGCAAATGGGAAAAGACCGTCCGGGGGAGGATGCATGAGAGCAATATTCGACAATATCACCAA
>DASPUR010000121.1:0-3320 GCA_035622795.1 Methanoregula sp.
ATATCGACAGCCGCACGGCGGGAGGGCTGGGGATACCGCTCATCCGGCGGGTCACGGACGGGATCACCTACCGGTACGAGAACGGGAAGAACATCCTCGTGCTGGTCCGGTGGAAGGCGTTTCCACTCTCGCGTTAACGTGGCCGGGGCCAGGGCGATGCCTGCGGTTTTTCTTCCGGGGCATATCCGGACCTGGAGCATCCGGGCCGGGTCCCGGGGTTCTTTTCAAAAAAAAATTCTAGAACCGTTTCGGGTCCGTGCTCACATCAACGATAACCGGCGCAGCAAGCGACATTGCCCGGACGAGCGCCGGTCTCAGTTCCCCCGGCCGCTCCACCCGGATACCGGCGCCGCCGCAGATCTCCGCGTACCGTGCGAAATCGGGGTTAAGGAGATCGGTCGCGTAGTTCTGGTAATGCTCCTGCATCTGCTCGACCTGGATCATCCCGAGCTGCCGGTTGTTGAGAACGACGACGACCATCGGCAGCCGGTATTTTACCGCGGTCACGAAGTCGCCCATCGCCATCGCAAAGCCTCCGTCCCCGGTTATGCAGAAGACCTGCTTATCAGGGTACGCGAGCTTCGCGGCAAGGGCGCCCGGGAACCCGAAGCCCATGGTGGCAAGGTACCCGGACATGCAGAACCGCTGCCGCTTCATCCGGAAGTTCCGGCCGAACCACCACTGGTTCTCGCCGACATCGACCGAGATGACAGCGTCCTCCGGGATCGTTTCCGAGAGTACCTTCATGATGAACGGGGGGCGGAGCGGCGCGGCCGAACCGTCCGCTTCCCCGTCCCGCTGCGTGTCCCACGCCCTTTTCATGGCCGCGATCCGCTCCAGGCCGTCTCCTGCCGGCCGCTCCTTCACGAGGGGCAGGAGCCGGGGAAGGACGTACCGGACGTTTCCCCAGAGCGGGACGGACCGGTCGTTCTTTCCGAGCCTGACCGGGTCGGTATCCACCTGGACCATCGCTTTGCCGGCCGGGACGTTCGTGAACTTCGAGAAGCCGACGCCCAGCGTGATCAGGAGGTCGGACTCGTCCGCGAGGGCCCGGGCCTGCGGCGAGCCGACATTCCCGAGTATCCCGACGACCCTTGGGTTATCCTCGGGGATGATCCCCTTTGCCCGGAATGTGGTGAGCACAGGAGCATTGGTCTTTTCTGCGAGGGCGAGGACCGGATCTCCCGACCCGTACGCCCCCCAGCCGGCAAGGATCACCGGTCTTTTCGCTGCATTGATCGCGTCGGCAGCCCGCTTCATCGCTTCATCGGTCGGGATGATCTCCGGGCCCGTGATGCAGGACTCCCGTTCGCAGGCCGACGCATCGAGCGGCTGTTTCTGGATATCGTTCGGGACCGAGAGCTGGGCGACCCCGTGGTGGAGGATCGCGTACTTGAGCGCACGGTTGAGGAGGAGGACCGCGACATTTTTTTCATACACCGTGTTATTGTAGACCGTCACCGGCCGGAAGAAGGCGTCCTGGTCGATCTCCTGGATCCCGCCCGGCCCGGTGTACTGGGTCTCCACCTGCCCGTTGAGGGAGATGACCGAGGCGTGGTCCTCTTTGGCGTCATAGAGGCCGGTGGTGAGGTTGGTCGCACCGGGGCCGGCGATGGTGAGGCACCCGGCAACCCTGCCGGTGAGCTTGTGGTACGCCGAGGCGGCCATCGCGGCGTTCTCCTCGTGCCTGACCACGATGTACCGGATCGCCGGGTTCTTCCGGATCGCATCCACGAGGCCGAGCGACGACGTCCCCGGCAGGCCGAAGACAAGGTCCACGCCCCACTTCGCCAGCTCGCCGATGAGGACTTCCGACACCGTTGTTCCTGCCCCCTCATGGGCTCGTTCCTCCGTCCCGGTTACCGGTTCAAATGCCTCTTTGGGCGCACCGCAGACCGGGCAGGCCCAGTCTGCCGGCAGGTCGGCAAACAGTGTCCCGGCCGGTGCACCTGCACCCGGGTCCCCGCGTTCCTCGTCATAGATGTACCCGCAGACGGTACATTTCCACTGTGCCATACCGTCCCATGAGGACTCCGGTTATAAGAATCTTGGGCCCGGCGCCGTGGCGGGTGAGGCGCCGGCACTATAAGCCGGTAAAACGGCAACCGGCCAAGCCTTTTTTAACCCGCACGTGGTGCTATAAAACCAGGATACCGGGATCGCGGGGGCAGATGCCATGACGGGAGATGCCGCCGGCGCACGCGATAATTCCGCAAGCGTGATGGACATGAAAACGAAGGCGAAGACAACCTATGTCTCTCTTGCCGCAGACGAGAGCATGCACGGGAAGTACGAGCACGGCATCCGTGCGATAGAGAGCGAACTCGGGAAGTCGCATCCCCTCCACATCGGGGACGAGGAGATCCGTGCGGGACCGGAGTTCGAGGTCCGGGCCCCGTTCGATACCACTATCCTCGTGGGGAAATTCCAGACGGCATCGCCGGCCCTTATCCGGTCTGCCATCGCGACTGCAAAGGGCGCGTTCCCTGCCTGGGAGGAGACCGGGTGGAAACAGCGGGTGAAGATCCTCCGGAAAACTGCGGCGATCCTGGAACGGCAGCAGTACGAGCTTGCCGCCCTGATCACGTACGAGGCCGGAAAGACCCGGGCGGAAGCACTCGCCGAGACCGGGGAAGCGATCGACATGATCCGGTACCACGCCGCGATCGTTGCGAAGAACCATGGCTTCATCGTGCCCATGGAATCCCGGCCACCGGAGACCGTGTGCGAGAGCGTGATGCGCCCGCACGGGACCTGGGCGGTCATCTCCCCGTTCAATTTCCCACTCACCCTCGCGGCCGGGATGGCCGCCGGAGCGCTCATCTGCGGGAACACGGTCATCTTAAAACCCACCAGCGCCGCCCCCTTCTCCTGCCTGAGACTGTACGAGGCGTTCATCGCCGCCGGGGTCCCGCCCGGGGCGGTCCATTACCTCACCGGGCCGGGGGGGACGTTCGGGGAGGTGGTCACCGCCCACCCCGATATCGACGGGATTGCCTTCACCGGTTCGCGTGACGCCGGGGTCTGGCTGCAGAGGAGGTTCTCCGAGCGGCAGCCTTATCCCAAGCCGGTCATCGCGGAGATGGGGAGCAAGAACCCGGTCATCGTAACGGCAAACGCGGACCCGGATAAGGCGGCCGAAGGGGTGATGCGGAGCGCGTTCGGGTACTCGGGCCAGAAGTGCAGCGCGGCCTCGCGGGTGTACGTCCACCACGCGGTCTTCGATCCCTTCATCCGCGCCCTCGTACAGAAAACCGGAGAACTCGTCACTGGTGACCCGCGGAAAAGGGAGACGTTCACCGGGCCGGTGATCGATGCTG
>DASPUR010000122.1:0-9686 GCA_035622795.1 Methanoregula sp.
CCGATCAGCGAACGGATGAGGAGGGAACTAATCGTCGTCTTACCGGTGCCGCCCTTCCCCGAAAGAGCGATGATGAATGGTTTTTTGTTCACGCTGTTCTCCTCCGGGCGGTCAGGCATCACCGGGAGATCTCACCTGACCGGATGCGCCGTGATATCGCGGATGCTGCGCCCATGATGGCACAGGACCCGGCACGATCGGAAAAACGGATGCCGCAGCTGGGGGTAATGATCGACTGGCGGTCGAAGAGTTCCGGATCGATCCGGGCGCACAGCTGGTTCCGGATTGCAAGGTACCGGTCGAACAGGGAGTCCACGGTCTCAGTCGCAAATACCTTGTACTCGGCGGGAACGATTCCCCACGCTACGATGCCGCCTTTTTCCATGTACCCGATGACCTGGTCGGAATACAGCAGGAACTCTTTTGCTGTACTATAGGCATCGAGCGAGACCACGGAAGGGTTGAGCGAGAGGACAAAACCCCAGTCGGTGTTCGAACAGCAGTGGATACCGAGGCCTCCCTCGACCATAGCCGCGATATCGCCCCAGCCCGTCATCACGGAATCCCGGTCCAGGGGGACTACCGAGGATCCCAGCGATGCGAGGTACGGTTCGTTCAGTACCACGAGCGTCTCCCGGGCTCCGGTCCGCGCCTTCATCTCCGCCTCGCACCAGCGGGCCTTGAGCGCGATCATCTTCGAGAGGACGTCGGCCATCTGGGCATCGTAATAGATCGGGCGTTTGCCGGCATCGACCACCTGCATGCCAAACGTTACGGGCCCGGTCACCTGGCATTTGAGGGCATACACATCGCCAAGGCGTCGGCTCATCATCTCGATGAACGCCGATGCATATTCCCGGTGGAGGCCGTAACGCCCGTAATTACCTTCTACGTAATCGAGGTAGACCTGTTCCATCGCCGCGGTCTGGTCCCGGGAACTGTCGAAGAGGAGGCGGTCGTCACGGATTACCCTTCCGGGAAGCTGCTCGGAGTCGTTGAAGACGATACTCTCGAGCTGTCCGCGGTCCGGCAGGGTGGGTACATAGGGCAGTTCCGGAAAGATCGCGAGGACATCGTCGCAGGCCTGTACCGGATCCGTATGGGGGAGTGCCCCGACGCCGGTTGCGAGTGAGCACGGGGGAGGCATCATCTTTACCATAGCTCACTCCCTCCGTTTCCGTGCAGTCTCGACCAGCTCCTCCACTGCGGGGAAGAGCGCAAGGTCCGTATGCGGGAGGAATGTGCTCGAGGTGTACTCGTCCATGAACGAGGACTCGGCATTCAGCTCGATGTACGCGATTTTGAACGCGATCTCGTCGAGCGTCTTCCGCTTCATCCGGTTGATGAGGGCAATGTTCGCCCCGGCCACGGCACCGTTCCCGATGTTTTTCACATGCTCGATCCCGATCTCGGGGATGAGGCCGATGATGGTCGCATTCTCCTTGTTGATGTAGTTCCCGAAGGCACCGGCAAAGTAGATGGTGGCGATCTCCTGCCGGGTGACGCCGGCCTGCTTCATTAAGGTGACGCAGGCGGCATGGACCGAGGCCTTGCTCATGATGAGGTTCTTGATGTCGTTCTCGGTGATGACGATGTCCTTGCCCACCCCCGAGCCGGCTGCCCAGACCACGACGAACTCCGGGAAGTGCTCCCCTTTCCGGATCCGGGGGTTTTCGATCCCGGTGTTGATCCTGCCGGTCCGGTCGATGACCCCGGTGACCAGGAGCTCCGCGAGGAGGTCGATGAGCCCCGATCCCGTGATCCCCCGGGGCTTTGCCTCGTTGATGGTGGTGAATGCGGGTTCGAGCGTGGCGGGATCCAGCGTCACCTTCTCGATCGCCCCGGGGTTCGCCCGCATGCCGAAGAGGACCTCCCCGCCCTCGAGTGCGGGGCCGGCCGCCCCGGCGCAGGAGAACATCCACTCCTTATTCCCGAGCACGACCTCGAAGTTGGTCCCGATGTCGATGAGGAGCGAGACCTCCTCGCGTTCGGCCATCCCGCAGGAGAGGATGTCGGCGATGATGTCCCCGCCGATGAAGTCGCTGACCGCGGGGAAGGCGAAGAGGCCGCAGTTGGGGTTGCAGGCTATGCCGATCCGGTCTGCGGCTACCGAGAGGGCCCGCCGGACGACCGGGACATACGGCTCGGCAATCATGTATGCGGGATCGATCCCGAGGAGGATATGGGTCATCACCGTGTTCCCCGCGACCACCACCTCGTAGATGTCCTCCCGGTCGATCCCGGCGTTGTTCGCTGCAGTGGTGAGCGCGGTGTTGATGCTCTCGACAGCAAGGGACTGGAGCTTCGTAAGACCGTTCTTCCGGGCGAAGTTCACCCGGGCGAGGATATCCTCCCCGCAACTGATCTGCTTGTTGTAGTTGGACGCGATCCCGACGATGGATCCGGTGACGAGGTTCCAGAGGTACACGACAATGGTCGTGGAGCCGAGGTCCACGGCGGCACCGTAGAGCCGCTGCGAGGTGTCGTTCTCCTGCAGGTCGATGATCCGGTACCCGCCCGGCACGAGCGCAACGGTCCCGGTCACTTTCCACTCGCTGTGCCGGAGGATCGCGGGGATCTCCCGGAGGACCTCGAGCGGAGCATAGATCTTCTCCGCCACCGGCCCGCCGGCCTTCTGGATGCCCCAGAGAAGCCGCGAGAGGTCGGGGGACGGGTCGGAGAGGCTGGGGGGCTGGAGCTCGACGTAGAACTTCCGGACCGCCGGCTTAAAATCGATCGGGCTCTCGTCCCTGCTGACGAGGATCTTCTGCTCCTGGATGAGCGAGCTCTCCGGTACGAGGACCTGGAGGTCCCCCTGGACGAAGGTCTCGCAGGCAAGGCAGGCCCCCTGCATGATCTCCGCCACGGAGAAAAACCGGTTGTACTTCTGCCCGTCGTACTCCGTCTTTCCGGACTGGACGAAGACGACGCACTTGCCGCACTTGCCCTGCCCTCCGCAGACAACGTTCATGTTGAGGCCGGCCCGCTGGGCAGCCTCGAGGACCGACGTGCCCCGGGCGACCTCGATCTTCCGGTAACTGGGGAGGAAGGTGACGGTGCGCATGGTAAGTATTCTCCCAGAGTGATTGTGGCATATGCGTGAAATAAGCTGCGGTACTGGAACAGTCTGGCTTGACCAGTCCGATGGGAATCAACCATCGCTCTTGCGAATGCGTCCACTGCTTACCTGGTCCATCTACAAGATGGAAAACGGAACCCCCCGCCGATAAAGCAGGGGCTGGCGGTGCCGCCCTCTGTGACTCGGTGGGGGGACTGGGGGGAACGGGCTCGCAGATCCAGAACAGACCTCCGTTTTCAAATCGCGGAAGATCTGAATTGCGATGGGGCCACGGGTGCCCGGGTCTTTCTTATCTTCTTGAGGAACTACTATTTGCGATGCCTGCCGCCGCCCCCGCGGGGCGCTCCCGCGGCGGCCTCACTTACCTGGATTAAAAATTCCAGAAATAACAATATTATTACGCGGCCATGCTCCACGGTCCGAATGGTCGGAGACCATGAGGATGAGAAGAGCCATCGGGCTCTTCGCGGAGCGAGCCCCGAGAGGTATCGGCACCGCATCAGCGATGCTGATTTGAGAAGGCAAAGCCTTTGAACGGCGAGCACCCGTGGCGCCATCGTAATTATACCAAAATTGTCAGAATCGGTAGAAACAGGGAAATTTTTTCGGAATTTTTCTTTACCCATCCTTCCCCTTCACCCACTCCTCGTGCAGAAACTCCCCGATCTCGGCCGCATCGCGGGGGCCGACCAGGACCTTCCAGCCGGTCGCCTCCTCGATCCTTCCGGACAGCGGTGAAGCGTACCCGGGGATGATCAGTTTCCGGTGGTCAACTTCTTTTTCGATCTCAAATTTTTTGATGGCGTCCCGTACGAGCGTCTCGGAGAGCTTCCCCGCCGCGACCGCTGTCAGGACCGACAGGCCTTCTGTGTCGACAATGAGCAGGAAACACGGTATGCGGGTCGCCTCGAGGTAGCCTTCGAGCGTGAAGAAGGTCAGGGAGAAATTCACGGTCATCAGGACCGGGGCGTCCCTGCCGGGGGAACCGATCCGGTAGAGGCCGGGGTTCATCTGGATGGGCTTCTGGGGATCGGTATAGATGTTCTGCCGGAGGGTCATGGCAGCTTTTGCAGAAGCCCCGGAGAGCGGCCGGGTGACGATGACTGAGGCGAACTTGGTGATCCCGAGCGCGATTGCAGCGTCCTGCAGTTCGCCCTCCGTGCTGTACAGATAGACCGGGTAGCCGAGCTCCGGGACCGTCCGGGTTATCGCGAGCTGCCGGACCGCAGACGACTTCCGGATAAAGTCCCCGAGCGACGCCGGGGAGAGATCGAGAAGAAGATCCGAAACGCCTGAGGCACAGCAGCTTTTCGTCAATTCCGCCAGGGTTTCGAGCGTGTCGCCTTTCACTACGAGCGGGCACCCGTGCTGTTTTGCGATCCCGCAGAATGCCTCGCAGGTATCGGCGGTTGCTGCATGGATGATCGGCCGGTACGTCCCGCAGTGGACGAGCGCTGCGCAGAGGGCATCGGGGCTCTCGGAGATAAGGACCAGCGGGAGATCGGCGACCGCTTCCACGGCTGCAACCGCGGCTGCGAATTTTTCAACCGATCCGGAAGTGTTTTCGATCGCAATCCCGTTGAACCGTAGCTCGGTCCCCACCCGGGTAAACGACTCGTCACGGACCCGCCCTGCGATGGCAGCAACCTCGTCTGCCGGCTGCGTATCGCTGACCCGGAAGATGATGCCGGGGGGGTGGTAAAAGGTCTTCTCGTGGCGATAGAAGACGAACTCCTCGCCGACCGTAAACGAGCGTTCCCCCACCCCGATCTTCACCGGCCTGATGGGGGGCCGCGTGGATGCGCCGAGCACCGATTTTGCCTCATCGCTCAGGTACGGGCAGAGATCGACGTCTGCCTTTCCCCCGGCAAGTTTCATGGCGAAGGTGAGGCAGGTGGGATCGCCGCACTCCTTGCAGTTCTTCTTGGGCAGGAGCTTGTAGATGTCGAGCGCTTTGAGGGCCATTGTCAGCCACCCTCCCCTTTCCGGCCCAGGGCACGCATGCCGGCAAACGCTCGTTTGAGCATCCCGACGCTCTCCGGGTGCCGGACGCAGATAATCTCTGCGCCGGCGACGGCGGCGGCGATACCGGTGTAGAACTCCCATTTTACCGCAAATTCGTCCTGTGTGCCAGGGTCGGCTTCCCGGACTTCCTTGATCGTCAGGGAATCGATGGCAGAACAGATCATCGGCATGGAGAGGTCTGTATCACCTTTCAGCGCCGAGTACCGGATCCGCTCCATGGCCGAGAACGAGTATTCGAACCCGTACCCGAGCGAGCCGGTGTACGGATCGATCAGGATGTGGTCGCGCTGGACCCCGATCTCCCGGAGAAGGATGTTGAGCTGCTTTGCAAGGTTGATGTCGATAGGCGACTGGGCGATGAGTGAATGGTTGTAGGCAAGCGCCGCGGCGGCGATGCTCCGGTACCTGCTCGCCTCAGCCGTCCCGAGGAGGAGCCGCTCGCCCTCTCCTGCCTCCCCGCAGGTCCGGAAGACCTCGCTGTCGATCTTCGGTTCGTTGCTCCCTTCTATGACAAGAGGGAGCCCGGATGCGGAAAGGACCGTCCCGACTGCCTTTCCGGTAGCCGGGATATCGTCGAACCCCCGCTGGCGGGTGCTGGTGAGGTATAATCGCAGGAGATCTGCACCGTATTTTTTCTCACCGGCCGCTGCCCATTCTGATAGGTTATCGACAAGATCGCCACAGAAGTTCCTGACGATCGGCGACCAGTACACCGGGTTGTCGCAGAGCTCGAAGGCGATGAGCGGCGTGACCGGGTTCTCCCCGGCCAGGAACGGCAGGGTCTTTTCGCCGCCGATGCGGTAGGATACCGAACGGGTGCCGCCTTCTGCCTTGGTCGATCCCAGGATCACTTCCCCGATCGAGCCGGTCCAGTCGAAATGCACATCGTATGCCATGGTCACCTCTAGACGAGCGGTTTCATGGCGAGAGCGGGGTGGCGGACCGTATCGAGGAACACCATGAGTTCCTCGATGGTCGATGCCTTTTCCTCGTCGCCGATCTTATCGAAGAACCCGGTGAGCCCTTTTTCTTCAAGTTTCTTCTCGAGCCGGCTCTTCAGTTCCTCCTTCAGCTGCGAAGGCATCCAGACGAGCCTCTCGATCCCGCCCTCGCCCTGGAGGAACCGGTCGGAGAGGATATAATTCTTCGATATCCCGGCAAAACCGGGGGTCTGGGCCCCGCCGCCGATGGTACCGGCGAGCGTGGAAAAGGTCATACCGGAGGGAGTTATCCCCTTGAATTCCCGGTTCACGACCATGATACCGTTCACTTCGGGGAGCATGAGCGCTATCGCCTCGAAACACCCGCAGCAGGTCATCGGGTATTCCATGACGCTGTAGAGCGAGCACCGTTCTATCTCGCCATGGCTCGCCTTCTGGACGAACCGGTTGACTCCTTCGAATTCCCCGTTCTCTGCATTGATCACCGCCCCTTTCTCAACGGGCTGGTTGGCGCCGGAGGGGGATATCTCGTACGCGATCTTCCCGTCAAGCCAGCTGATCGCCCCGCAGAGGGCGGGCCGCTCGGGAGTGATGATACAGACGTGGTTCGGGGCAAAGGTCTGGCAGAGCGTGCAGGAGTAGTAGGTGCCCACGTCCTTATCGCACATACCCTTGATCCGGGCGTCCCGCTCCGCGTATACCTGTTCGGCCCCGGCCCGTGCTTCGGCAACTTTCGCCGGATCGGTTATCAGGGTAACTGCCACTGCATCAAGGAGCTGGGGGAAGTCCATCCGGAACTTGCTTGCAAGGAGTTTTCCGATATGTTCGATCTTCACCCCCTTCGCAACCACTTCCTTCGAGAGCCTGACCCAGATGAGGTCCCGCTGGGCCACGTGCCACGAGCCTTCCCCGTAGTTCACGAAGTTGTGGATCCTCCGTTCGAGGACCGGTTCGTAGTCCCGCTTCATGTTCTTCCCGGTGACCTCGATGATGATCCCGAGCGGGTTTGCCGACCCTTCTTTCATCTGCCCGATCTCCGGCCCGATAACGGTGATCTTCCCGTCCTCGATCGTACCGGGCTCCCGCAGCCGCAGGAGTTCGAACGCCGGCGACCTGCCACCGCCGAACTCCACGTACATCTCTTCCTTCCGGATGCTCTTGCCCTCAAATGCCGGCGAACAGCCCATGGGGATCGGGATTGCGGTCACCTGTACCCGGATCCCCTTCTTCTCCATACCGGTCCTGACAATATCCCCGGCGCCGGAGACCGTCCATCCGCCGCCCTCGTAGCCGCCGGAAGTGAGGATCGGGAACCCGAGGACACGCATCCCGTCGACCAGCGCTATCTCTTCTTCCGACAGGCCCGGGTAGACGATAACGATGGCCTTTGCCCGTTCGGCAGCATACGCGAGAAGCCGTGCGCCGTCGCCCGGGGTGACACCGCCGAACATCATCGCAACACGGGCGATGATGTCCACAAAATGGATCCCGTACAGGGGGGATGAACCGAGGGGGATGAGCCGGTATTCGAGCCCGAGCTTCACGCCCGCGGACGAGAGGGTGCTGATGATGTCCCCGGCAAGGAAGGTGAGCATATACTTTTCCTGGAGTTCACGGCAGACCGCAGCTCCGGCATCTGCGTTCGGTGGCGCGCCGACGACGAGCGCGAGCCCGAGGATGCTCCCGTCAACAAGCGAGTACCCGAGCTTCCGGATCACGGTGTCCGAGATGAAGCCCGTGAAGGGTTCGGGTTCCCTGCCCCCCGCCGCCGTTTTTTCCGCAAGGATAATTTCCGATGCGATGATTGGATTCCCGGCCGTTTTTGAAAATACATCGAGCGCTGCTTTCGGATCGTGGACCGGGATCCCGGTCAGCGCATATGATACCGGCAGGTGATATGCCGTCTCGTCGTAGGTAAACGCGTTCCTGATCCCTTCCACCCGTGCCCTGAGGCGTTCTTCGCCCCGTTTTTTGGCCAACTCTACGTCGGTCATCATAGCTCCCCGGTGATCATGGTGTTGCCCGGTATGATAGATATAGTTTCGGCAACAGGAGGCCAGCGATTGGATTTTTTGGCGATCCGGGCTGTTTCCTCCCCAGATAACCAAAATATATATCCTTGTTAACTCTGAAACATTCATAAAAAAGGGAGGGGCAGTATGCACCAGACCGGACCAAACCCGACGCTCGTTGTCATCTGCGCACTCGCGGGAATGATACTCATCGTCCTTCCTGCAGCCGCCGCAAACAGTTCCATCAGTATCGGTTACAGCGGGCCCGGGGGCAACTATATCGGGGATATGATCTTTTTTTCCGGGACATTCACCGGAGGCGACACCGTCGAACTCCGCATCAGCGGGCCGGGGCTGCCCGCCGGTGGGGTTCCGGTCAATAACCTGGACGGCCAGCCCGGGGCAGGCACCCCCATCGAAGTAAGTCCGGGCGGCACGTGGAAATTCCTGTGGTACAGCGGGTACGCCCAGGGTGTCGGGAAACTCCAGACGGCCCGGTATACCTTTACCATCCAGGATCCTGCCAACAGCAGCATCTCTTCGAAGACCTCGCTGGTCCTCAAAAAACCGGAATTTTCTGCATCGGTGAGCCCGGACCCGTCCGTGCCGGAAGAATACGTGGATATTACAGGCGTAGCCGAGCAGGGCGTGAGCCTCGTCACGATTGCGGTCGCTGATGGTAACGGGAAGGTATTCCATACCTTTACCGCGCCGGTGAGCGCCGACGGCTACTTCAATTTTGGTTTTCACGTGGACATGCCCCCGGGACAGTATTCCGTCACGGTGAGCCACCCCTCTTCCCAGGCGGTGCTCACCATTCCGATGACGGTTGTCTCATCGCGGGCGTCCGCGAACGCAACCGCCGGCCCGTCTCCCAATCAGACGGTTCTTGGTGAGAACGGTGCGGGGAACACCACGGGGGTTCCCGGGGCCGGAACCAGCGGACAGGCTGCAAACCTCTCGCCGGCCCTGATCCGGGGACTCCCCTTTACTCCTCTCCCTCCCGCGACCGCGGTCCTCGCGCTCGTTCTTGCTGCCTGCGGCATCGGGATCTTATCCGTAAGAAAAAGAACGTAAGAAGGGCAGTCTCTCCTCATAACCCGATTTTTTCCCCGTGCCTCCGCAGCCTGCGTTGTGGCTGCTTTGTTCATTCGCAACGTATATCGGAACGTCGTTCCAATAAGGATGTCACAGATGGCGAAATCCCAGAACAAATATTCATTCATTGCCCGCATGCCCGATGCCCCGGGCTCACTCCAGCGGGCAGCAGAGATCATCAAGAGATATTCCGGCAATATCAACCGGATCCAGTTTGACCGGAGGATCGATTCCGGCACGGTTTTTTTCGAGGTGTCGGGATCGGAGGACGCGTATGCGGCGATCACCCGCGACCTTGCCGCGATTGGGTACCTCCAGACGTCGCTCAAACCGCTCAGCTTTTTAAAATTCTGCGTCTACCTGCCGCACCACCGGCCCGGGACACTCTTCGATATCCTGAACTTCACGACCTCGGCAGGGGCAAACATAGCCTTCATCGATTTCGACGACCGGGGACAGAGCCCCGACCGGCTCACCATAAGCCTCAACCTCGAACAGAGCGGCGTTGCCGGGGAGCTGCTGGACCGGCTG
>DASPUR010000123.1:0-4364 GCA_035622795.1 Methanoregula sp.
CGGGGAGCCGGCGGTTGAACCCCTGACCCGGAGGCTCGGCGATGCGAACCCGGTCCTCCGGAGCTGCGCATCGCTCACGCTCTGGCAGATGGGCGAGAAAGGGCTGCCCGCGCTGGTAGAAAACGTCCGGAAGAGGCAGGAATAACCTGCGGGAGCAGGCCCCCTGACTCCCCACATTGATTAGGAGTCCCCGCAATTCGAATGTACGCCGTGCTCCGAGGTCTGAATGGTCGAAGACCATGAGGAGGAGGAGAGCCATCAGGCTCTTCGTGGGCAGACCGTCCCGATGGGCCATGAGGTCCGGAAGAACTCATCAGAGTTCTTCAAAGGCGAGGGATCGAAAGACCCCGGGCACCCGCGTTGTGGTCGTTACCGGATATGATCGCTCCCTGGTTTTCCGGAATGCAAAAAATATCATAATACGGTGTTTTGCGAAATTCATGGTAATAATTAGCATTCCTGTCGCGTCAGCGACGATGTGAAGCCGGCTCCAAACCCAATGAATAAATCTCCACCCTGCGAAATCCTACCAACATGCTCCAGCGCTCGACCATGATGGAGGCCTACGAGAAATCGCTGATGGACGGTCTTTTTTCCGCCATCTCTATCGCACAGGCAGCGCGGGCAAAAGGGCGCGATCCCTCAACGGAAGTCGAGATACCGATAGCAAGCGACCTTGCAGACCGGGTCGAGGCGCTCCTCGGGATCAAAGGCGTAGCGGAGAGGATCCGCGAGCTCGAGCAGCAGATGTCGCGGGAAGAAGTGGCCCTCCGTATCGGTGACGATTTTGTCGCGAGGCGGTTCGGGGAGAAGAACACCGATGAGATCCTCGACCACGCTATCCGGACCGCGATGGCCCTTCTCACCGAAGGAGTCGTAGCCGCTCCGACCGAAGGCATCGCCAAGATCGGTCTCGGTAAAAATGATGACGGGACCCAGTATCTCATGATCTTTTACGCGGGGCCGATCCGGAGCGCGGGCGGGACCGCACAGGCGCTCTCGGTGCTTGTAGGCGACTACGTGCGCCAGAAGCTGGGCATCAACCGCTACATCCCGAGGCAGGAAGAAGTCGAGCGGTACATCGAGGAGATCCGGCAGTACAATTCGATCATGAACCTCCAGTACCTCCCGAGCGAGGCCGAGATCCGGCTCATCATCGAGAATTGCCCGGTCTGCATCGACGGGGAAGCCACGGAACAGGAAGAGGTCTCGGGGCACCGGAACCTCGAACGGGTCGAGACGAACGTGGTGCGGGGCGGCATGGCCCTCGTCATCGGGGAAGGTATCGCCGGCAAGGCGAGAAAACTCAAGAGCCGGGTCGAGAAGATGAAAATGGAGGGATGGGACTGGCTCGACAGGCTCATCGCCGGAGCAGCGAAAAGCGGGGATGATGAAAAGACCGGCGGCATAAAACCCCTCGACAAATATCTCCGGGACCTCATAGGGGGCCGCCCCGTCTTCTCATACCCCATGAGGAAGGGGGGTTTCAGGCTCAGGTACGGCAGGTCACGGAATACTGGTTTTGCAGCGGCCGGGATGCACCCGGCGACCCTCTACGCGCTCGGGGAATTCCTTGCCACCGGCACCCAGATGAAGACCGAACGGCCCGGGAAGGCGTGCGGAGTGGTTCCGGTGGATTCGATCGAAGGACCCACAGTGCGCCTGAAAAACGGCAGCGTGCTGAGGATCGATGACGAGGAGACCGCAAAAAAACTCTCTGCTTCGGTCGACAAGATACTCGATGTGGGAGAAATCCTCATCTCATTCGGCGAGTTCCTCGAGAACAACCACCCGCTCGTCCCCTGCGGGTACTGCGATGAGTGGTGGCGGCTCGACGCCGGGCCAGGGGCCAGGGTACCGGAAACTGAAGCCGAGGCCATCGCCTTTGCGCAGGCAGGTGGCTTCCTCCACCCGGCGTATACCTGGTTCTGGGATGATATTACCACCGGTCAGATACAGGATCTCTCGGCGTTCATTGCTGAAAAAGGAAGTATCGTGGACGACTGCCTTGTCATGCCGGTCGGCCCTGCCCCGAAAACGGCGCTCGAAAACCTCCTCATCCCTCACGATGTCAGCGACGGCCTCATCCGGATATCGAGGTGGCGGGCGTTTGCGGCAGGACTCGGCCTGGACGAATCTCTCAGGAGGCGGGATTCATGGGCGGGTGTTCTTCCAGAAAAGCCTCTCGACCTGGCGATACACCTCTCCGGGATGGCCATGCGATCGCGGTCCGGGACCCGGATTGGCGGCCGGATGGGAAGGCCGGGAAAATCCAAGCCGAGAAAGATGAACCCTCCCCCCCATGTCCTCTTTCCCCTTGGGGATACCGGCGGGGCCCGGCGCTCGTTCCAGTCTGCCTCTTCCCATACTGCAGAAACAGATGCAGACGACACCGGGATCGATTTCCAGAAAGAGGGGGGGATCATCGAGATCGAAGTAGGGCGCCGGAAATGCTCGGTATGCGGCGAGATCAATTACCTGAACCGGTGCGAAACGTGCGGGGGGCACACGGTCGCCATAACCAGCTGCCCGAAATGCGGACGAGAGACCCTCCTGTCTCGGTGCCCGGGCTGCAATGTGCCGACAAGCTGCAGCCAGCGCATCACGGTGAACCTCAAAAACGAATATGCAAAGGCGATGGAGGGCCTGGGGATGAAACCGGGGAGCGTTGCGCTCGTCAAGGGTGTCAAGGGCGTAATTTCACGGGAGAAAACCGTTGAATCGATGGAGAAAGGTATCCTCCGGGGGGCTCAGAATATCTTTGTCTTTAAGGACGGTACGACACGGTTCGACATGATCGATCTTCCCCTCACCCATATCCGTCCCGACGAGATCAGGGTACCCGTCGAACAGCTCCGGAGCCTCGGTTATACGAAGGATATCCGCGGATACGATCTCCAGAACAGTACCCAGGTAGTCGAGATCCACCCGCAGGATATCCTCATCTCGGATTCCTGTGCGGAATATCTGGTCAGCGTGGCGCAGTTCATGGATGAACTCCTGGTCAGGTTCTATGGACTCGCCCCGTTCTACCAGGTAAAAAAGCCGGAAGATCTCGTCGGCCATCTCGTCATCGGCCTTGCGCCGCACACGAGCGCCGGTGTGCTTGCCCGGATCATCGGATTTACCCGGGCAAATGTAGGTTATGCCCACCCGTTTTTCCATGCGGCAAAACGGCGGAACTGTTTCCACGGCGATACCGAGATCGAAGTCCTCGAAGGAAAGCAGTGGAAGAAACTCCCAATCCGCAGGTTCGTCCTGGAAAACTTCGATGTAAGCCGGCCCGGAATCGACCGCCTCGGGACATACTATTCTGACCCGTCGCGGTGCTGGCTTACCCGCACTGTCGATACGAACGGGACGATGCACCTGCGGAGGATCACCTCCGTCTCGATCCACCGGTCCCCGGCGACCCTGATCCATTTTACCACGAAGCTGGGCAAAAAAATCGCGGTTACACCCGATCATGCCATGGTGGTGTGGGACACCGCGTACCTCCGCAAGATACGGGCGATCGAACTAAAGAACGGCGATGCAGTGCCGGTGTTTGTGGGGACAGGTGTAATAGCCGATTACATCGTCTCAACCGAGATCGTACCGGCCCTGGAAGAACGGGTCTACTGCGTTACCGTTGCAGACGACCACACCCTGGTGGCAAACGGCATCTTCACGGGCCAGTGCGATGGCGATGAGGACTGCATCATGCTCCTTCTCGACGGCCTCATCAACTTTTCCCGCTCGTTCCTGCCCCAGAACCGCGGGGGGTCGATGGATGCGCCCCTCGTGCTGACGAGCCGTATCGATCCGGCCGAGATAGACAAGGAAGCCCTGAATGTTGATGTGTGCACTTCGTATCCTCTCGAGTTGTACCTCGGCGCCCTCAATTACTCCGAACCGAAGACCATTGCCGGTCTTATCGACCGGGTCGAGAAACGGGTCGGGACCCCGGCCCAGCTCGAGGGGTTTCTGTACACCCACGACACAACCGATATTTCCTCCGGACCGCTTGAGTCGATGTATACCCAGCTCAGGTCCATGACAGAAAAACTCGAAGCCGAGCTTGAACTTGCGGAGAAGATACGGGCGGTTGACGCCGATGATGTTGCCGAACGGGTCCTCACGACACATTTCATCCGCGACCTCATGGGAAACCTTTCTGCCTTTTCCAAACAGAAGTTCAGGTGCACCAAATGCAATACGAGTTACCGGCGTATGCCGCTGGCCGGGAAGTGCACGAAGTTCCGAGGCAAGAGCCCGTGCAACGGCAACATCATCCCGACCGTCCATGAAGGGTCGGTAAAGAAATATCTCGAAATGTCGCGGGATATCTGCCGGAAATACCATGTTTCGGAGTACACCAAGCA
>DASPUR010000124.1:0-8552 GCA_035622795.1 Methanoregula sp.
CGGGAGCCCGAGGCGCTGCGCTGCGACCGGGTGGACGGCCGTGCAGATCAGCCCGCCACCATCCTTGCGCATCCGGACGATATCTTTCGGCGTTACCGCGTCCGACCGGATCGCAAAGTCGGTCTCGCGTTCCCGGTCGTCGAAATCATAGAGGAGGATAAACTTCCCGTCCCGGAGTGCCGCGAGAGCGTCGTCGATCACACATCCACCTCGACATTGACGCTGTCGTTGTCCTCGACCCCGAGTTTCCGGCGCAGTGCCATCGGTGCGATCACTTCGATGAGGTCATCGGGATAGTGCGTCCTTCCTGGTACCACGATCCCGCACCGGATCGTGCCTATCCTGCAGGGGATGCAGCGGGCATCGCCGAAGGTCCTGCCATCGGTCGAGAAGCCCCGGATGCGGGTCCAGTCGAGCGCATCGATCTTCTTCCGGACCGTGAGGCTCGACGGGGCGAGCCGGATATTGAGGGTGCCCGGGTACGGCTCGAAGCCGAGAGCCGCGCTGAACTGCTCCCGGTACGGCCCGAGGCTCATGTAATATTTCCCCTCGCCAATCCCGCTCACCACGGATCCGCTCAAAAGATACGCCTGTTCACCCTCCGCGAAGATCCGGCAGTATTCCTGGTGTTCCCTCCGGAGGAGGTCCTCGCCTGCCCGCGTGACCGTGACGTGCTGGCCGTCGGCTGCCATTGCCCGGGTGATGAACCCGGCAGACTCGAGGCCCTTGAGCCTCCGGGAAGCGGTCTGCTGGCTGATCGCCAGCATCTCGCCCATGCTCTGGGTTGAGACGAAGACCGGCCCGCTGCACCCGCCCCGCAGCGCAATTGCCTTGAGGCACTGGAGATCCTCCGGTGGTATCATGCTTATCAAAATTGGGATGCTTCTTATTTATGAGTTGCCCTCCGGTCAACAGTGACGACGGTGTTCGTTCACTGTCGAATGCATGTTCGTTAATTATTTAACTGGCCGGGTCGTTGTTATTGAGCATGAAATCCGGTAAGCGGAGCCAGCTCGCCGAAAAGATGGCGGGCGAAATTACGCTGTCGGACTCACCGGGGCATGCGCTGAAAAAGTGGCGCGTCAATTTCGAGATAACGGCCGGCACCCTGTCGGACCGGCTCGCCGTCTCTCCTTCCGTGATCAGCGATTACGAGAGCGGGAGGAGGAAAAGCCCCGGAACTGCCGTTGTCGGAAAGATCGTGGACACCATCCTTGCGATCGATGAAGAGAACGGCGGAAAACACATCCAGAAATTTTCATCCATGCTCTTTTCCGGCATCGACGACGAAGTGATCTATGATCTCCACGAGTACGAGAAACCCGTCCCGCTCCGGGAATTTACCGACGCGATCGGGTGCACGCTGCTCTGCGGGTCACTGGAACAGTCGATCTTCGGCTATACGGTCGTGAACAGCCTCAACGCGATCATGCAGCTCTCCTCCGATGAGTTCAACCGCATCTATGGATGGAGCACGGAACGGGCGCTGGTCTTCACGAACGTATCGACCGGGAAATCGCCGATGGTCGCGATCAGGGTCACCCCTTTCAAGCCACGGTGCGTGGTCCTCCAGGGGATCGAAGCATCCGAAGTCCATCCCATCGTGGAGAAGATGGCGGAGCGGGACCGGATAACGGTCCTGTGCACCGGCATGGACGTCGACGCAATTGTCAGCACACTGAGGGAAAAAGAATGGTAGGCATCATTTCCTACGGAACATACGTACCGAAATACCGGATCAAGGTCGAAGAGATCGCCCGGGTCTGGGGCGGGAACGCAGCAGACATCAAGGGAGGCCTCGGGGTTTTCGAGAAATCGGTCCCGGACCTTGACGAAGACGCCGCGACCTTTGCGGTCGAAGCCGCACGGAACGCGCTCGCGAGGCGGGCTGTGAACCCGGCAGAGATCGGGGCGGTCTATGTGGGAAGCGAGTCGCACCCGTACGCGGTGAAGCCGACCGCCTGCACGGTGGGAGAGGCGATCGGGGCGACGCCGTGCATGACCGCGGCGGATTACGAATTTGCCTGCAAAGCGGGGACTGCCGCGATCCAGACCTGCATGGGCCTGGTCAGCAGCGGCATGGTAAAGTTCGGGGTCGCCATCGGGTCCGATGTCTCGCAGGGTGCGCCGGGCGATGCGCTCGAGTACACCGCTGCCGCAGGCGCGGCTGCCTACATCATCGGGAACGACGACCCGATCGCCACGATCAACCACACCTGCTCGTTCACCTCCGACACCCCGGACTTCTGGCGCCGCGAGGGGCAGGACTACCCCCGCCACGGCGGCAGGTTCACCGGTGAGCCGGGCTATTTCAGGCATGTCGAGGGTGCAAGCCGGCTGCTCCTTGAGCAGACGAAGAAAACGCCGAAGGACTTCGATTACGCGGTCTTCCACCAGCCGAACGCGAAGTTCCCGCAGAAAGCGGCAAAGACCCTCGGGTTTACCGCGGAACAGATCAAGCCCGGCCTCGTCGTGCCGCGTCTTGGCAACACCTACTCCGGCGCGTCGCCGATCGGACTTGCAGCAACGCTCGATATCGCAAAACCCGGCGACCGGATCTTTGTCTGTTCGTTCGGGTCGGGCGCGGGAAGCGATGCGTTCGATATCACGGTGACCGATGCGATAACGTCGGACACCTTCCGGCGCGACGCAGCGCCCGGTGTTGAGAAACAACTCAAAGACCCGATCTATCTCGACTATGCACGGTACGCAAAACACAAGGGAAAACTGGTGATGCAGTCATGAGAGACGTGGCAGTGATAGGTGTCGGCTGTACCACCTTCGGCGAGAAGTGGGAGGCCTCGTTCCGCGACCTCTTCGTCGAGGCGGGGGCAAAGGCGCTCGAGGACGCGCAGCTCTCGGGCGAGAAGATCGACGCGATGTATGTCGGCAACATGAGCGCCGGCCGGTTCATCGAGCAGGAACACATCGGCGCGCTCATCGCGGACTACGCGGGCATGGCGACCCGGCACATCCCGGCAACAAGGGTCGAAGCGGCATGCGCATCGGGCGGGCTTGCTTTCCGGCAGGCCGTGATTGCGGTGGCGAGCGGGATGGAAGATATCGTTGTTGCCGCTGGTGTCGAGAAGATGACGGATGTCGAACCGGGCGCAAGCACGGATGCTCTCACCGGCGCGGCCGACCGCGAGTGGGAAGGGTTCGTTGGAGCCACGTTCCCCGGCCTCTACGCGATGATCGCGCAGGACTACATGCACCGTTATCCCCTGACCCGGGAACAGCTCGCGCAGGTTGCGGTCAAGAACCATTACAACGGGGCCCGGAACCCGATCGCCCAGTTCCCTCAGGAGATCACCCTTGAGACGGTGATGAAGTCGACGATGGTCGCCGAGCCCCTCCGGCTCTTCGACTGCTCTCCGATAACCGACGGCGCGGCCGCGGTTATTGTCGCACCCCTCGACCGGGCACGGGAGTTTACAGACACCCCGATCCGGGTCCTGGCTACGGCACAGGCGAGCGACACCATCGCCCTCCACGACCGGAGGGATATATCGACGCTCGACGCGACCGTCGCTGCCGGCCAGCGTGCGTTCGCGATGGCAAAACTCGCTCACAAGGACATCGACATGGTCGAGGTGCACGACTGCTTCTCGATCGCAGAGATCTGCGCGATAGAGGATCTCGGGTTCTGCAGGAAGGGGACCGCAGGCAAACTGACCGCTGACGGGGAGACGGCGCTCGGCGGGAAGATCCCGGTCAACACGAGCGGCGGGCTCAAGGCCTGCGGCCACCCGGTCGGCGCGACCGGCATCAAGCAGGTCTTCGAGATCGTCCAGCAGCTCCGCGGCGAGGCCGGGAAGCGGCAGGTCGAAAACGCGACGACCGGCATGACCCACAATGTCGGCGGGACCGGCGCTACGGTCGCCGTCCATATACTCGGGAGGGTTTAAGATGACCGTTGCACGCTTCTGGAGAAAGATCCCCCAGCGGTACAACCTGATCGGCACGAAGTGCGAGACCTGCGGGCGGCACTTCTTCCCGCCCCGGACCTTCTGCCCCGACTGCCGCAGGAACGGCAGGATCGTGGATCACAAATTCGCGGGTCTTGGCACGGTCGTGACGTACACGATCATCCAGACTGCCCCCGACCAGTTCGCTTCCGCGGGGCCCTATGTGCTCGGGATCATAAAACTCGATGAAGGCCCGCAGATGACGACCCAGATCATCGCCGATCCGAAAGACGTGAAGATCGGCATGCGGGTGAAGAGCGCGTTCCGCAGGATCGCCACCGACGGCGAGAGCGGCATCATCCACTACGGCACGAAGTTCGTGCCGGTGGAATAATCTTTTCCGGTTCCTTTCTGATCTTTTAACAGCGGCCCGGTAGCTCCGGAAATTTTATCCGCATTTTCCGTTGCGAATGTCGTAAACCGCGTGCCATTGCGCCGGGGAGTACGACCTCACGACCCTCTCGGCAACCACTTCCCCGCCCAGCTCACCGACACGGCCCGCGTGCTCGCCTTCTTTCGAGACCAGCGAGTAAAAGTGGATCGTTCCCCCGGGCCTGCAGAGGGAGAACGCATTTTCAAGGAATTCCGTCCCGGAGAGCGGGAGGTTCATCACCACGCGATCGAACTCCCGGGAAAAGAACGAGCGGAGGTGATGGGCGTCGGCAAGAACCGTAAGGACGTTTCCTGTCCGGTTTTTCCCGCAATTCTCGATCATCAGGCCGACCGCATCCGGGTTGAGGTCCGCTCCAACGACAAGCCGCGCTTTCGCTGCGAGCGTGATCGCAAAGGGCCCGACACCCGCGAACATATCGAGGATGGTCTCCCCTCCGCGGACCTGGGCGAGGATCCTCTGCCGTTCCGAGGAAAGCCGGGCTGAGAAATACGCCCGGGAAAGGTCCACGATAAACCGGTGCCCGTGCTCGACAACTTCCGTGTGCGTCGTCTGTTCTCCCGCAAGGACCTCGAACTCGCGGGTCCGGTACGCACCTTTCACCTCCCCGTTTGCGACAACCACCGTATGGAGTGACGGGCGGGAAGCGAGGACCAGCCGTGCGCCGGGGAGATCGCGCTCCTGCATTATTGCGATCCCTCCGACCAGCTCGTGCCGGGGGAGCCCGGGCCGCGCGGGGTTCGGCTCGAATCTGCACCGCTCTGCACCCTCGCGCGGTATGGTCACCGGGAAGAGGATCATGGCACCCTCGCGTCGGACCTTAAGTGTCGCATCGAGCGCGCCCTCGCCGGCGAGGGCCTGCCTCACCTTCTCCCCCTCCCCTGCCGGGACTTTTACGCACCACTGCTCCGCCATCAGCCGACCACCGGTATCATAAATTGATACGCCGTACCCATATTCATGGCTGATGATGCGGGACAGCGCGGGGGCACGGGCCGCGCTGCGGGGCCCGGTCACGATACCGGGAAGGACGAGATGATCTTTTCAAAACTGCGGGACGGCAAACTGAAGATCTACGAGCTGGAGAAGGAACTCGCCCCTCTCGATGCGATCCGGGTGCGCCGGGAATTCATCGCGCAGGAATCGGGAGTGCCGCTCGAAAATATCGGCATCTTCTCCATAGATGTTGACCGGGTCGTGAAACGGAACTGCGAGAACATGATCGGCACCGTGCAGGTACCGCTCGGGGTTGCCGGCCCGGTTCTCGTCAACGGGGAATACGCACGGGGGAACTTCTGGCTCCCGCTCGCGACCACGGAGGGTGCGCTCGTGGCTTCGGTCAACCGCGGTTGCAGTGCGATCACACGGGCCGGAGGGGCGGAAGTGCGGGTCTTCCACGACGGGATGACCCGGGCGCCCGCTTTTGCCGCACGGAGCGTCGCCCATGCAAAGGAAATTGCAGACTGGGTCGCCGGCCATGAAAGGGAGCTCCGCGTGGCCGCGGAGAGCACGACCTCTCACGGGAAACTCACCGGAATAACCACCTATATCGCCGGCACGGGGGTCTATGTCAGGCTCGAATTCGACACCAAGGACGCGATGGGCATGAACATGGTCACCATCGCGAGCGCGAAAGTTGCGGACCTCGTTGCAGAGGGCACGGGGGCCCGGCTCATTGCGCTCTCCGGCAACATGTGCACCGACAAGAAACCCGCCGCGATCAATGCCATTATGGGCAGGGGAAGGAGCACCGTGGCCGGCGTCGCTCTATCCCACGAGCAGATCGCGACCATCTTAAAAACCGACGCAACGACCCTCGCAGAGGTCAATTACCGGAAGAACCTTGTCGGGTCTGCCCGGGCGGGCTCCATGGGGTTCAATGCCCACGCGGCCAATGTGGTGGCCGCGATGTTCATCGCCTGCGGCCAGGACGCCGCGCATGCAATCGACGGGGCCACCTGCCTGACCACGGTCGATCCGACCGACTCGGGCGCCTATGTCGCCGTCACGCTCCCTTCGCTGCCGGTCGGGACGGTAGGAGGGGGGACCGGTGTGGACACCCAGCAGGAATGTCTCAGGATGCTCGGTGTCGCGGGAAGCGGGGATCCTCCCGGCACGAATGCGAAAAAACTCGCCGAGATCATCGCGTCCGCGGTTCTGGCCGGCGAACTCTCCCTGCTCGGAGCGCTCTCGGCACAGCACCTCGCCCGGGCCCACCAGCAGCTCGGCCGGGGCTAGAACCGGAACCATTTCATCATCAGGATAGCGTCCTCGCCGTTTGCATAGTACCGGTCAATGACGATCATATCGCGGTACCGCAGCCGGCGGTAGAACTGCTGCGCTGCCGTATTGGAGACCCTGACCTCGAGCTGCACCGCGGTCGCGAGATCGATGGCGAACTGCTGCTCGAGCCGGTTCACGAGGAGCCTGCCGATCCCCCTGCCGCGGAACCGGCGGCTCACCGCGAGGTTGCAGATATGGCCGTAGATGTTCTCGCCCGTGTCCTCAGGTGCCCCGAAGATGAAACCCGCTACCGATCCATCGCATACCGCGACAAAGAACGTTGCCGGGTAGAACCCGAGGGCTTCCTTAAGGATTTCCGCGTCCCAGGGATCGGGAAAGGACTCTTTCTCTATTCCTGTTATCGCGCCGAGATCTGCGGAGCCTGCCCGCCGGACCTGGGGGAGCGGGAAGGTTGTGGAGTCGTGCGAGCGGATCATCGGGGTTTCTCCGGCTCTTTTACCCGGGCTATCCCATAAAGATTCTTACGCAGGCGAACGGATCCGGAAGGCCCGGGAGCCTGCGTTCAGGGCCGGAATGCGGCTTTCATTCGGTTCCAGGAAGGGGGAAAACTGTTTTGTTCCTGTTGCGGGCAAGCCGGAGAGATCGGGGTTTTGGGCCGGTACCTGGCGGCCCCTGCCATGGTCTCCGGTTATTATATGGTATCACACCCAACCATTGAGGCAGTCAGGTGTCCCCGGCCTGTAGGGGACAGGTGCAGCCGATGGTCAGGATCTATCGTTTTGCCGGCGTCCGCCCGGCACCGGGCGGGGCCCAGGGGATCGCAGCGGTCCCGTATGACGTGGTGACCGCAGACGAGGCGCGGGAGATTATCGGCCGGAACACCATGAGTTTCCTCCGCGTGAGCCGGCCGGACGCCGAGCTCCCCGATCTCGATCCCCACGATGCCCGGGTATACCAGCGCGCTGGCGAGAACTTTTTTTCTCTTCTCAAAAACGGGCAGATGATTAAAGATCCCGCCCCGGGGATGTACATCTACCGGGTCCGGCAGGACGGCGAGACGTTCCTCGGGCTCTGCTGCTGCCTCGACGTGGACGATTACCGGACGAACAGGATCCGCCGGCACGAGCAGACCCGGTACGACAAGGAAGAGGACCGTACCCGGCATATCGAGGCGACGAAGGCGCACAACGGGCCGGTGGTACTCCTCTACCGGGAGGAGAACCCGGAGATTTTCAATACCATCGAATCGCTCGCCCGCACGGCAACGCGCCCGGATGCCGAGGTCGTATCGGAACAGGGGGCGGTCCACCAGATCTTCCGGATCGCCGATCTTCCCGCCCTCTCCTGCCTGGAGAGACTCTTTTCTGCTGTCCCGGCACTGTATATCGCCGACGGCCACCACCGGGCAAAGGCTGCGGTGAACGTGGCAGACCGCCGTGCAGCAGCGGGAATGCCGGTCGATCCCGAGGTCACGCGGTTCATGGGTGTCGTGTTCGCCCATGACCGGGTTAAGATCCACGGGTACAGCCGGCTCCTCACCGACCTTGGCCGGTTTACGCCGGATTCGTTCATGGAAGCGCTGAGGGGTTCGTTCAGGGTAGAAGAGTACGGGAGAGTCGATGGCAGCAGCTACAACATCTCACCGAAGACCGACGATCCGGAAAAATTCCAAATCGTGCACATGTATCTCGCGAAAACGTGGTACGAATGCACACTCCCGGCCGATCCCTGCGCCGCATCGCTCGATGCCCTCGACGTTGAAGTCCTGCAGCGCAACGTGCTCGGGCCTCTCTTCCGGATTACCGACCCGCGGGGGGACGCCCGGCTCCAGTACCTCGGCGGGGCCCGGCCAGTCGCGGATCTGGAAAAACTGGTTGACAGCGGCGACTTTGCAGTCGCGTTCGCCATGCAGCCGGTCCGGGTCGGGACGGTGCTGGCAATCGCCGATG
>DASPUR010000125.1:0-15391 GCA_035622795.1 Methanoregula sp.
CGGAGCCAACCGGTCGTCGGCCCTGACCGAGGAGCAGGCCTGGGAGTTTGCTGAAAAAGCGTTTGCGCAGGCCGGGACCGCGTACCTCCGGGCATCCGAGGTCATTCCCCTCGGCCAACGGGTCATCCACGACGTGGACGGCGGCGAAGAGGTCGTCTGGAGTTTTAAGGTGAACCGGACCGCGGCCGCCCGCAGCACCGGCGGGGAGGCCGTCATCGATGCCTACGACGGGCATGTCGTGTCGTTCGATCCATCCGCATAAAAAACGCCGCCCCCGCCGCGGGGAAAGAATCGTCGCAGAAGCGAGGATTCTTTCCAGATGCTGATGGTCATCAGACCAGCGGCATAGAGAAGACCCCCAGGTCTTCGACAGATTCCTTGAAATTCTTCGAGCGAAGCCCCTGGAGCGTCAGCGTTTTTCCGGTCTATCTTTTGCCGGGTAGTAATTGCAATTCCTTCGTCACCATGGCGAACTTCAAATAGCTTGAGCAAGTGATTGCTCCGTGCCGTGTTCCCGCCCGTGGCAGCCCTGGTGCCCCTGACGCCGCTTGCCCTCTCGGACCAGATCCTCCAGTACGGGATCTGGATCTACCTGGTGGTCTTTGTCGTGATCCTGCTCGCATCGACGATCGTGGGCGGCCCTATCCCCGACAACACCCTCCTCCTCCTGGCCGGGGCGGTGGCCATAGACAACCGGCTGTCCATGGAATGGCTTTTCCTCGGGGCGGCCGTAGGAGGGTTCGCCGGGTACGAGATCAACTACTGGAGCGGGAGGATTTTCGGCCTCGCGGTCTGCAGGGGGGCGTGCCCGCTCATCCTCCACGACAGGAACGTCAGCTCGGCCCTCTCCCTCATGGACCGGTTCGGCCCGGTCTCGCTCGTCCTGAGCCGGTTCATGCCGGTCTTCAACCTCCCGTCGTTCATCGCGGGTGTGAACCGGATGGCGTACCGGAGGTACGTCGGGTTCAACCTCGTCAGTTCGGCAGTCTGGGCCGGCATCCTCCTCCTGCTCGGCTATTACACCGGGAGAGTCTCCCTTGTCAGCGAGTACCTCGACTATCTCACCGACATCTTCACCGTCGTACTCGCAGCGGCGATCCTCCTCGTCCTCTTCATGTTCGCCCGCGATTACCTGCGGAGGAACGGGCGCCCTCCGAAATAGCCGAATCGGGCGTTCCCCGGCCGTTCCGGGTGCTTCGAAGGAAACGGTTTTATTGGAACAAAATTATAGATCAAGTATTCACC
The DNA here is from genome assembly GCA_035622795.1 of Methanoregula sp. Classification (GTDB taxonomy): domain Archaea; phylum Halobacteriota; class Methanomicrobia; order Methanomicrobiales; family Methanospirillaceae; genus Methanoregula. The sequence continues at coordinate 1,246 of DASPUR010000125.1, forward strand.
GCCCCGCCCCGCTCCCCCCGGTACCCGTGATCCCATGATTTCGGTCCTTTATGTCGACGACGAAACGTTCCTGCTCGACGCCACCAAGAGGTACCTCGAACGGGGCGGGAAATTCTCGGTAGACACCGGCACGAGCGCAAAGGAAGGGCTCGCGATGATAAAAGCCCGCCGCTACGATGCCATTGTCTCGGATTACCAGATGCTGGGCATGGACGGCATCGCGTTCCTAAAAAACCTGCGTGCCGCCGGAAACACCGTCCCGTTCATTATCTTTACCGGTAAGGGGCGCGAGGAGGTCGTCATCGAGGCGTACCGGGAGGGCGCCGACGCGTATCTCCAGAAAGGCGGCGACCCGAAGCCGATGTTCCTGGACCTCATGCATGCCATCGAGCAGGCCGTCGTCCGGCGGCGGATGGAAAACGACCTGAAGTTCCGGAACGCGCTGCTCGCCACCCAGCAGGAGGTATCCCCGGACGGGATCCTCGTGGTCGGGGAAGACGGGAAGGTCCTCTCGTTCAACAGCCGGTTTGCAAAGATGACCGGGATATCCCCGGAGCTCCTTGCTACGGAAACTGACGAAGCCATCATGGGCACGATTCTCGACAAGCTCGTCGATCCCGATGCGTTCCTCGAGAAGGCCCGGTACCTCTACGGGCACCGTGGCGAGACCAGCCAGGACGAGGTCCGCCTTTTGGACGGGAGGACGTTCGACCGGTTCTCTTCACCGATGACCGGGTCCGACGGCAGGCACTATGGCAGGATCTGGTACCTCCGGGACATAACCGAAAAGAAGCGGGCGGAAGCTGCGGCCCTCGAGAGCGCGGAACAGTACCGGACCCTCATCGAGAGCGCAAACGAGGCCATCTTCATCATCCAGGACGGGGCCGTGGTGTACTCCAACCCCCGGGGGCTCGTCCTCACCGGTGTTTCCGCGGATGAGATCGCCCGGCACAGCTTCCTCGATTTCGTGTACCCGGAGGACCGCAAGGAGGCGATGGACCGGCACCGGAGGAGGCTTGAAAACAAACCCCTCGAACCCCGGGCCCAGATGAGGCTCGTGGACCGGTCCGGCGGGATCCGCTGGATCGAGGTCGACGCGGTCCTGATCGCGTGGAACGGGAAGCCGGCGACCCTCAACTTCGCGACCGAGATCACAAACCGGAAAGCAGCGGAACAGGCGCTGCAGGAAAGCGAGATAAAGTTCCGGGAGATCTTCAACAATGTCAACGATGCCATCGAGATCCACGAGCTGGATGCAGCCGGGGTCCCCGGGAAATACCTCGAGGTTAACGACGTCGCGTGCCGGATGCTCCAGTACACGCGCGACGAGCTCCTGAAGAAGGGCCCCCTCGAAATCGCGACCGGTACCCGCAGCATTCCTCTCGAAGAGATCAACGCCCGGTTCGTCACCGAGGGGAAGGCATTCTTCGAGACGGAGCACCGGAGAAATGACGGGACGATCTTCCCGGTGGAGGTCAACGCCCACGTCGTGAACATCGGCGGGAAAAATGTCGTCCTCTCGGTCGTGCGTGACATCACGGAGCGGAGGAAACAGGAGCAGGCTCTCCGGAAGAGCGAGGAGCGGTTCAAGCAGATCGCGGAAACCGCCGGCGAATGGATCTGGGAGGCGGACCCGGACGGGAGATTCACGTACTCGAGCCCGGTGGTCACGCCGATCCTGGGCTATTCCCCGGAAGAGGTGACCGGGAAGTTCTTTTTCGAGTTCTTTATACCCGACGAACGGGAGGGGCTGAAAAAGGAGGCATATGCGCTCCTCTCCCGGAAGCAGCCCTTCCGCGGGTTCGTCTGCCCCGCCCTTCACAAGGACGGAAGGACTATCTTCCTCACGAGCAGCGGCGCGCCTATCGGGGATCAGGACGGCAGGCTTGCAGGGTTCCGGGGTTCGAGCACCGACATCACCGCCCGGATCCACGCGGACCGGGCCCTCCTGCAATCCCTTGACGAAAAAGAACTCCTCTTAAAAGAGATCCACCACCGGGTCAAGAACAACCTCCAGACCATCTCGAGCCTCCTGTACCTCCAGTTGCTCTCAACCAGGGACGAACAGCAGATAGCCGGCATCCGGGAGGCCAGGGCACGGGTGACGTCCATGGGGCTCATCCACCAGAAACTCTACCAGTCCGCGGATATCTCGACCATCCCCTTCCTCGACTATGTCCAGAGCCTCATCGAGTTCCTCAAGGAATCCTACGGGGTGGACCCGGACCGGGTGCGGATCGGGATCGAGGTGCAGCCGCCGGACCTCTCCCTCGACATCGACAACGGCATCCCCTGCGGCCTCATCATCAGCGAGCTCGTGACGAACGCCCTGAAATACGCGTTCCCGGGCCTGGCCGGCGGGACGATCCGGATCCGTATCGCCCGTGACGGGGAGGAGTACACGCTCTCGGTCAGCGATGACGGGGTCGGCCTGCCGGCTGATTTCGATCCGGCGAATGCAAGGACGCTGGGCATGACCCTCGTCTCGGGGCTGGTCGGCCAGCTGGACGGGACGATCGCGTTCGGGAAGGGGCCCGGGACTACCGTGAACATCCGGTTTTCCCCAAAACCCCTTGTGTCGCCGCTCAGCAGTGAAGAGGCGGATTGGCAAAAGACAGAAATCGCGCACAAACCAATGGGAGATTAAGAGACAGGCAGCGGATGATCCATGGGCAGGAAGATTCTCATCGTTGAAGACAACGCCATTGTCGCCCTCGAGACAAAACTGAGGCTGACCGGCCTCGGCTACACCATCACCGGCGTCACCGGGACAGGGAAGGACGCTATCAACCTGGTTCGGACAACAGAACCGGACCTTGTCCTCATGGACATCAACTTAAAAGGCGGGATGGACGGGATCTCGGTGGTGGAGCAGATCACCTCGTTTGCAGCGGTGCCCGTGATCTACATTACCGCGTATTCGACCAAAGAGACCCTGGCCCGGGCGATGAAGACAAACCCGGTCGCGTATCTGGTCAAGCCCTTCCGGGAGCAGGAGCTGTACCGGAGCATCGAAAAAGCGCTCGGAGAGGGAGCAGGAGAGAAGGGAGGGGAAGCCCCCGGTACCTGAAAGGTACACAGACTGAACCGGTAAGGAGGACAAAACCGTGGCCAGCAGGATCCTGATCGTCGAGGATGAAGTTGTCATCGCGATGGAGATCGAGGCGCTCCTCCAGCAGATGGGATACGAGGTGGCCGGCCAGGCCGTCCGCGGGGAGGAGGCAGTCGGGCTTGCAGCACAGGAGAGGCCCGACCTCGTCCTCATGGACATCCGGCTCAAGGGGGAGATGGACGGGATCGCGGCAGCGGAAGCGATCTACCGGCTCTATAAGATCCCGGTCATTTTCCTGACCGCCCATTCCGACCCGGTTACCCTGGAGCGGGCCATGAAGACGCAGCCCTACGGGTATATCCTCAAGCCGTTCCGGAAGAACGAGCTCTTCACCGCTATCGAGATCGCGCTCTACAAGCACCGGGCGCTCACCGCGGAACAGGGCCTCCAGCGGGAACTCTTCAAGCTCCACGTCATCGACCACGTGACCCAGTACGACATCTACAACAAGATCCTCGCCCTCTCCGGGTACCTCGAGATCCTGGGCGGGGAGGTGCCTGCCGGCGGTGCCGCTACCGATCACCTCGCAAAGATCCGGGACCTCCTCCGGAGCATAGACCACCAGATCAAGTTCGAGGAGAGCTACCAGAAGCTCGGCAACCAGGGGCCGGAGTGGCACCGGGTCTCGGGCCTGGTGGATGAGGGCAGGCGGGCCGCCGTCCCGCCGTCAATACGGGTGGAGGACCAGACGGGAACGCTCGGGATACACGCCGATCCCCTGTTTGCGCAGGTCTTCCCCCGCATCTTCGAGAACAGTACAAAACACGGCGGGAGCGTCTCTTCGATCCGGGTCTCGTTCCGGGAAGACGGGCCTGAAGGACTGCTCGTCATCGAGGACGACGGCGTGGGGATCCCCCGGGACCAGAAGGACCGTCTCTTCTCAAAGGACCTCCTCCAGTCAAAGGGAAAGGGGCTCTTTCTCGTAGAGGAGATCCTCCGGATCAGCGGGATGACGATCCGGGAGACGGGGGAGCAGGGCCGGGGCGCCCGGTTCGAGATCGCGGTCCCCCGCGAACAGTACCGGCTGGGCGGCGCGGGGGAAGCGCCATGAACTTCCGGAACATAACAAAAAACAACCGCGTTCAGTCCCTGGTCCTCCTCCTCCTCCTGGTCTCGTTTTTGTTTGCGGAGCTGACCACGTACCTGGTCGCGGGCACGCTCAACGCGATCCTCACCCAGGTCTTTTACATCCCCATCATCCTCCTCTCGTTCCGGTTCGGGCGGCGGGCGATCCTCATCACCGTCGCCCTCGCGGCAGCATACCTCGTCCTTGTCCTGCTCACCGCGGGTGCATCGTTCTCCGAACTTGCCCCTGCCGTCATGCAGTTCTACGTGTACATCAGTATCGGGATCGTCGTCGGGTCGCTCTCGTCAAGGATGCAGCTCTCCGAGTCGAGGTACCGGGAGCTCTTCCGGAGATCGGGAAACGCCGCGTTCATCGCGGACTTCAGGGCCGGAACGGTCACGGAGACAAACCCGAAGTTCCGCGAGTACTTCTCTATTACGGGCGGGGAGGCCCCCGGGGAGGTCTTCAGCCGGGTCTTCCGGGACCCGGGCACGGCCCGTGAGATACGGGACCGGATCAGGGGACGGCACGTGGTAGCGGACCGGGACTTTTCGGTCACACACGAGGGCCGGCGCGAGGACTTCGTGCTGAACGCAACCCCGCTCGATGGCGACGGACTCGCCGAGGTCACCCTTGCCGACGTCAGTCGCATACGGCGCGAGGACGAACGTGCGCTCGCGGAGAGCGAGTCGAAATACCGCTCGCTCGTCGAGCTCGCCCAGGAAGGCATCTGGGTCATCGACGAAAACGGGATCACCACGTACGTCAACCCGAAGATGCGGGAGATGCTCGGGTACACGGAGCAGGGGATGCTCGGCCACTCGCTCTTCGGGTTCCTGGGGGAGAAAAGCTGGATCGCTGCGCAGGGGATGGGGAACGGGAACGCCCCCCGCGAGGAGCACGAGTTCGAGTTCGTCCGGCAGGACGGTTCGCGGATCACCACGAGCCTCACGATCACGCCCGTGACCGACGGCGACGGCAATTTTACCGGGGCGCTCGCGCTCGTCACCGACATCACGGCAAAGAAGAAGGCCGAGTCCGCGCTCCGTGAGAGCGAGGAGCGGTTCCGGAGTATTTTCGAGAGCCAGATGGCCGGTACGATCCTGATCGATGCCGCAACCCATGCTATCGTGGATGCGAACGGGAAGGCAGTCTCCCTCATCGGGCTCAAAAAAGACCAGATCGTCGGGAAGGTCTGCCACCAGTTCATCTGCCCCACGGAAGCGGGGAAGTGCCCGGTCACCGATCTCGGCCAGACCATCGACCAGTCCGAGCGCGTGCTCATCAGCGGGAACGGCGCCCGGATCCCGATCATGAAGTTCGTCAAACGGCTCGACATGGGCGGAAAGGAGTACCTGATCGAGACCTTCACCGACATCACGGAACTCAAGAAGAACGAGGAGCAGCTCAAAAGTTCGCTTGCCGAGAAGTCCGTCCTCCTCATGGAGGTGCACCACCGGGTCAAGAACAACCTCCAGATCATCTCCGGGCTCATACGGCTCCAGTCCCGGTACATCGACAACCAGCAGGCACTCGAAGCCCTGCGGGAGTGCGAGAACCGGGTGATCACGATGGCCCTCGTCCACGAGAGCCTGTACCAGTCCGGGAACCTTGCAAACATCAATGCCCGGCAGCACCTGACCCACCTGGTGAACAACCTCCTGATGTCGGAGGAGCAGGAGCGGCAGATCCGGCTCGAGGCGGATATCGAAGACCTCCAGCTCGAGCTGAACGCAGCAATCCCCTGCAGCCTCATCATCAACGAGCTCGTGACCAACTCCATGAAATACGCGTTTACCGGCCGTCAGGCCGGGACGATCCGGATCAGCCTCCACGGGGAACCGGGGGGCATGCTCCGGCTCGGGGTCGGCGACGACGGGATCGGGATGCCGGAAGGCATGGACCCGTCCATGACAAAGAGCCTCGGGCTCAAGCTTGTGACCCGGCTGGTAAGGGACCAGCTCAAGGGCACGCTTGCGATCCAGCGGGAGAACGGCACCCTGTTCGTGATCCGGTTCCCGCAGGGAACGCCGCAGGCCGGAAGAAAGGATCCGGGAGGTATTCCGCATGCCGGATAAGAAGATCTTCATTGTCGAGGACGAGTCCATCGTCGCGATGACGCTCGAGGACACGCTCGTCCAGCTGGGGTACGAAGTGGCGGGGACCGCGGCGAACGGGCAGGACGCGATCAGGATGATCGGGCAGACGCACCCGGACCTGATCCTCATGGACATCCGGATCGAGGGGGAGATGGACGGGATCGAGACGGCCGGGAAAGTGACGGAGCTCTACAACATCCCGGTGGTGTACCTTACTGCCCACGCCGACGAGAAGACGCTCGAGCGGGCGATGACGACCCAGCCGCACGGGTATCTCCTGAAACCGTTCCGGACCCGGGAGCTGTACTCGACTATCGAGATCGCCCTGTACAAGCACCGGCTCATCGCAAAGTCTCCCGGGTCAGCAGCCCCGGCAGGCGATACGGCCTCCGTGCCGGGCGTCGCACCCCGGGAGCACCGGGAGAAGCCCACGACGGTAACGCTTGAGCACGCGGTGCTTGACGCGATCGACCCCGCGGTCTTCGTGGTCAACCGCGAGCTGAAGATCGTGTACTTCAACCCCTCCTGCGAGGCGCTCTTCGCACGGCTCGGTTTTGCAGGCCCGGTCGCCGGCCGCACGATCACGGACGCTGCGCCCCCCTCCTTTGCCGGCCCTGCACGGGAGTACACGGGCATCTTCGAAACCGGCCGGCGCGGGCTTGCAAGGGTCCCCTGCACCGCCTCCGGGGAGCAGGTCGTCTGCACGCTGGTAAAGATCCCCCTCACCCAGGCAGGGACGGTGGCATACGTTGCCGGCATCGTGACGGACAGCACCCGGGAGAACCTGCTCGACGAGCGGGCGAAGGCAGTCTGCTCGGGCTGCGAGGGGATCCTCTCCCGGCTCGGGGAGATCACCGCGGTCGCGTCGGGAAAGGAGGACCCGGAGATGAAGAAGATAGAACAGACCGTCGGCGAGATCGTGATCGCGATCACGAAGCTCGACTCGAGGCTGCCCGATCCGGGGCAGAGGCAGGCTTAGCAAAAAGGACGGGTGGCCCATGACAACCCTTTATGGCGGATACCAATGAACAGATCGCTTGCAGCAGAAAGAGTGGAGGAGGCGGACCATTGACCGGAAGCAGGATACTGATCGTCGAGGATGAAGCCATCACCGCGATGGAACTGGAGGAGACCCTGAAACGGCGGGGGTACGAGATCGCCGGGACGGCGTCGAGCGGCGCCGCGGCGATCCGGATCGCGAAAGAGGCCTGGCCCGACCTGATCCTCATGGACATACGGATCGAGGGGAAGATCGACGGCATCGAGACCGCCAACCAGATCAACCTCTTCCACGACATCCCGATCATCTTCCTCACGGCATATTCCGATGACGCGACCCTCTCCCGGGCGATCCGGACGCGTTCGCACAGTTTCATGCTCAAGCCGTTCAATGAGAAGGAACTCTACTCGAACATCGAGCTTGCCATACGGAAGCACCGGGAGTTGCAGAAATCGGTGACATTCGGGCGCATCGCGGATTCGATGTTCGACCTCATCCCCGAAGGGATCGTCGGGACCGACAGCGCCGGTGTCATCCGCCGGGTGAACGCGACCGCAGAGAAGATGATCGGGAAGAAAAAAGACGAGCTCATCGGGAGAACCCTTCCCGATGCGGCCGGGTTCATTTCCGCCCACCGGGACCTCATCGCAAAGCTGATCGACTCTGCCGGGACTGCCGGGACCGGAGCCGGCGCCCGGTCTGTCATGGTCATGCTCCACGACCCCGGTACCGGGGAGAAGAGGACGCTCTCGGTCCGGATCGAACCGGCCCTGCTGCCGGGCGGGGCGGTCAGCGAGATCATCTTCATCTTCTCGCCGGCCGCAGTGTGAGGTCCCCCGGCCGGGCCGGCTGCCTGCTGCCCGGCCCCTTGTACCGGCAGTGTCCGGCCTCATCCTGTTTTTCTGCTGCGGGCGGCTCCCTCTTTATCAGCCGGGCCGGGTGCAGGGCCCGGCGACAGGGGATCGCTCTGGTTCATGCCGCCTCGCGCATAAAGTATATATTACAAAATGTTACATATGCTTGACACACATGAAGCCGATGTACCTTCTGGCAGGCTGTCTCTGCCTGTACCTTTGTGCCTTCGCGATCATGCCGGCGCAGGCGATCACGGCAAAGGCACTCACCATAACCCTCGACCCGGCCGGCAACGCGCAGGTCGACTACCAGTACAGCCTCTCCTTCACCGAGCAGATCGCGGTATTCGCCACTATCGCCGACCCGTCGGCGGAGCTCAGGAGCGCACTCACCGGCAGCCTTGGCAGCGATGTGACCGTGGAAAAAGCAGACACTTCGTCTGCGGAAGTGTACATCCCGTCCTTTGCATCTGTCAGCAGTTCCGGCGGCGGCGCGGCGACGATGACCACCCCGGCCTTCTCGTTCGCACACGCACAGGATGCGATCCGGCAGTACTGGTGGTCCCCGCTCATCTCGGCGGATCTCTCCCCTCACGTGACGACCATCGTGTTCCCGGACGGGTACCAGGCAACGTTCAATGACCGGATCGCGATCCCGCAGGTCTCACACCAGCTCGCGGCCGGAAGCGCCTGAAAAAAGATCCTGATGTTCCGGGCACAGGGCCAATACGGCCCGATCTTTTTTGGAAAAAATCTCCTCAACATTAAATAAAGCCGCCTCTCTTCGGGGCCGGATGCGAACGCTGGACCGGAGCGGAGGCACCCGATCCCAGACCCGGTGCCGCCCCGGTTCTGGTACCGCCCGCGATCCGCTGAAAAATTCCTGTACCCCGACCCGTACCTTTATATCTCCCTGAATCCTTTTCCCTAATAGTACGGAAACGGACTATTGAGATGACCAGCCTCCTGAAGTTCGGGTCAAGCGAAGGGCGGGAGCGGAGCCTCCTTGCGCTCTACATCCTCCACTCGCTTGCGAAGAACCCGAAGTCCGGCTACGATCTCATCGCCGAGATCCGGGAGAAGACCGGCGGGCTCTGGGTCCCGAGCAAGGGAACGCTGTACCCGGTCCTCCACCAGCTGGAAGACGAACGGCTCATCGCCGTCGTCGCGGGCGCCGGGGCGACCGGCAGGCGTGCGAAGACCACGTACGCAGTGACAGAAACCGGCCGGGACGCGCTGGAGACCGTGAAGGAGCGGGGGCGTGAGGGTCATGAGAAGATGGCCTGCTGCCGGAACCTCCTCGTCGACATCTTCGGAGGGAAAAAGGCCGGCACGCACGGCCTGCTCTTCGATCTGCATACGGCGCTTGAACAGCTCCCTCCCGGGAGCGAGGACGAAGCAGTACGGGTGCTGGAACAGTGCCTTATCGATCTCAAAAGGATTGCATCGGAATGACAGTCGCAATACACGCAGACCACCTGACCAGGAAGTTCAACGAGCTGGTCGCGGTGGATGATATCTCGTTTGACATAGGACAGGGAGAGATCTTCGGCCTGCTCGGCCCGAACGGCGCCGGGAAGACCACCACCCTTGCCATGCTCTCGACCATGCTCCGGCCCACGTCGGGCTCCGCCACGGTCGATGGCAGGGACATCACGAAGGACGAGGACGGGGTGAGGAAGGCGATAGGGATCGTCTTCCAGGACCAGAGCCTCGACGAGGAGCTCACTGCCTGGGAGAACATGGACTTCCACGGCAGGCTGTACCGGATCCCGGGCGAGACCCGGCGGGCCCGGATTGAAGAGCTCCTGAGGCTCGTGGAACTTTCGGACCGGAAAGACGACATCGTCAAGACCTTCTCGGGAGGGATGCGCCGGAGGCTCGAGATCGCGCGGGGCCTCCTCCACCACCCGTCCGTCCTCTTCCTCGACGAGCCTACGCTCGGGCTCGACCCCCAGACCCGGAACCATCTCTGGCAGTACATCGCTGCGCTCGCACAGGAGAAGGGGATCACTATCATCCTCACCACACACTACATGGAGGAGGCTGACCGGCTCTGCAACCGGATCGCGATCATCGACCACGGGAAGATCATCGCGCTCGACACCCCGGAGAAGCTCAAGGACGGGATCGGCGGCGATGTCGTCACCATCGCGTCCCCGGACCCGGCAGCGATAGCCGCGGCGCTCGTGGAACCGTGGATCTCCCGGGTCGAGCAGCACGATGGCCAGGTCGCGATCACCCTCCAGGACGCCGAACAGCACCTGAGCGGGATCGTCGGGCTCCTGATCGGGAAAGGTATAACGATCGAATCGATCTCCATTCACAAGCCCACGCTCGAGGACGTCTTCCTCAGTTTCACCGGCAAGACCATCCGGGAGGAGGAGGCGGACGGGAAGGCGAACATGCGGATGTACCAGAGAATGATGAGGCACTAAACCATGGACATCATCTACACCATCTGGCTCCGGAACATGAAGCGGTACATCCGGTCGAAGAGCCGGATCATCGGGAGCATCAGCATGCCGCTCTTCTTCCTCCTCTTCCTCGGCTTCGGCCTCAACAACGTCGTGCAGATCCCCGCAATGGGCGGGAACTACATCGTCTTTTTAATCCCGGGCATGGTCGCGATGAGCGTCCTCTTCACCTCGGTCTTCTCGGGGATCCAGATCATCTGGGACAAGCAGTTCGGGTTTTTGAAAGAGACGCTCGTCGCCCCCGTCTCCCGGCTCGAGATCATGCTCGGCCAGACGGCAGGGGGCGCGACGACCGCGTTCATCCAGGGCGTGATCATCCTCCTGCTCTCGTTCCTGGTCGGGATGAAGAGCGAGAGCATCGCGGGGTTCATCATAGCATTCGGGTTCATGGCATTGATCGGCATCGCGTTCACCGCGTTCGGGATCGCGATCGCCTCGAAAATGGAGGACATGACCGGCTTCCAGCTCATCATGAACTTCGTGGTCTTCCCGATCTTCGGCCTCTCGGGGGCCCTCTTCCCGATCAGCAGCCTGCCGTCCTTCATCGCGCCCGTCACCCTGATCGACCCGCTGACGTACGGCGTCGAGGGGATCCGGTACGGGCTCACCGGGGCGTCGCAGGTCAGCCCGGTCCTGAGCCTTGCGGTGCTCGGCGGGTTCACGGTCGCGACCACGGTCCTCGGGGCGTACTTCTTCCGGACGATCAGGACGTAAAGTGCATCCGAAACCGTAACAGTGCGGTTCTGTCGTATCGTATCCCCTCAAAGGAACCGGCGCAACCGGCCCCGGCAGGAAAAGAGCTCACCCGGACGCGGGCCCGTCCGCGCAACGGATCCGCCGGGCCGCCCGCCTGCTGCTCCGGGATAAACCGGTACGCTCCTTTCGGCACGTTCATCTCGAACCGTGCGCCCTTCCCCGGTGTCCCGGTCTCCCCGATGGTTATTTCCGTGATGTCGAGAATTTCCCGGGCAAGGAAAAGGCCGACGGACTTGTTCTTCTGGTAATCGGGGGAAAATATCTTCTGCTTGGAATCGTCCGGGATCCCGGCCCCGTTATCCTCAAAAAAGAGGGTCACCGACCCGTCGTCCTCCGGCTTAAATCCAAGCGTAACCTGTGTCCCGGTCCTGCTGTGCACGACCGTATTGTCGGCGAGGATCTGGAAGACCTGTTCCAGCAGGGGGTCTGCAAAGACCTCAAGCCCGCCGGTAGTTACGGAGTGCCGGATCTTCGAAAAATCCAGGTGGGAAATTGCCATGAGGAACACCTGGCTGACGTTCTGCCATTTGGCGGTCTTCAGGCCGAGATCCTGGTATGTCTGCGCAAATTTGAGCGATTCGGTGATTCTTTTGAGGAGATCGTCTTCCCGTTCCAGAAGGGGCCGGACCGGGGATCCGGCGGTTCCTGCCTCCGATTCAACGAGCTGATGGTATCCCGCGAGCGCGAAGATGAGGTTCCGGATATCGTTGAACGTCACGTAGTTTAAGAGGTTGAGCTTTTTAGTGGCCTGTTCCAGGGCTTTCTGCGACCGTTTCCGTTCGCGGATATCCCGGATGTACACGAGGTCCGCCGCTGCTCCTTCGAATGCGATGATCCCGGCATTGAGTTCGACATCAACGGGATCGCCGTTCCTGTTGACCAGGACCGTTTCGTATACTGATGGGATAGGCTCCCCCAGGATCCGTTTCCGGTATATTTCCCCGACGGTCGGCCTTTCCTCCGGGTGGATGTAGTCGAGGTATGGCCTGCCGGCAAATTCAGCCACTCCCCCGCCGAGCAGTTCGGCGGCCTTCGGGTTGACGAACCGGATCACCCCGTCCCGGATAATTACAATCCCGTCCAGGGAAGAGGTCACTACCGCCCGGTACTTCTCCTCGCTCTCCCTGAGCTCGTGCTCCTTGGAGCTGAGCTCTTCATAGTTCTGCCGGAGTTCTTCATCTTTTGACGAGAGATCCTCGTACGCCGCGTTCAGGTCGGCGTTCTTCTGCTCGAGTTCCTTCATCCGCCTCTGAAGCTCGGGATAGTAGTTCTTCCGGATCGAAGACTCGCCGAGTCCGATGATCCGGTTTCTCTGCTCGTGCCAGTCGGGTGTATCCTCAGAGCGCTTCTTCATAGATCCGCTCGATCTCTTTTTGTGTCGGGTGCCTCGGGTTGGTGGCCATGCAGGGGTCCTGCATCGCATTCCGTGCAAGGACCGGGATATCTTTTTTCGTCACCCCGAGATCCCCGAGGGTCTCGGTAACCCCGAGGTTCTCACGAAGGGCCGCAATACCCGCAACAATCGTCTCCCTTTTTCCGGACGGGCTTTGCCCGGTCAGGTCCAGGCTGAGGGCGCTTCCGATCTCTTCGTACCGTTTCGGGCACGCGGGGAAGTTAAAGGCTATGACGTGCTGGAGCAGCAGGGCGTTGCATTCCCCGTGGGGGAGATCGGAAAACCCCCCGAGGCTGTGGGCCATGGCGTGGACAGCGCCGAGGCTGGCATTGGAGAACGCGAGCCCTGCAAGCAGGCTCCCGAGCATTGTTTTGTACCGGTGTTCGAGGTTCTTCGTATTTTTCGCCGCACGTTTGAGATGGGCGTTCATCAGCCGGATCGATTCGAGGGCATTCACATCGGTGACCGGCGAACTGGCATTCGAGACGAAGGCCTCCACGCTGTGGGTTATCGCGTCCATCCCGGTATGCGCGGTCAGGTCGCGGTCCATGGTGGTGAGCGGAACCGGATCGATGAGCGCGATATCCGGGACAATCTTCTTGCTGATGATCGCAATCTTTACCCTCCTTCCGGTATCGTTGATGATGGCAAACTGGGAGACGTCGGCGCCGGTGCCGGCCGTGGTGGGGATGCAGATGAGCGGCGGGGCGGGGACGGGGATGTTGTCCACGCCTTCGTAATCAAGGATATTTCCCCCGTTCGTGGAGATGATCCCGATCCCCTTGGCACAATCGATCGGGCTCCCGCCGCCTATTGCCACGATAGAGTCGCACCGGGCCTCTTTGAAGATCCGGGCCCCGTTCATCACTTCATCGTCGCGTGGGTTCGAAGAGACCCCGGAAAAAACGGTATACCCGATCCCCTCGTTCCCGAGGCAGTCCGTCACCCCCTTTACCCACCCCTCGCGGATGATGTTTGGTCCGGTTACAACGAGGACGTTCTGTGCCCCGAGATTTTTTGCATACCTGCCGGCAAGCAGGCGGGCGTCAGTCCCGAGCACGAACTCCGGCGCCACAAACTTCCTGAGTTCAACCATACCGGGCGCTACCATGCGAAGATCGCCTTCACGTGTCTATAGAGCGGTACATCTAATTAAGGAATAGTGGCAGACACCCGTACCCTGTTTGACCGGACCATTTATTTGGTAGATTTCAGGAGACAGCAATCGTTCACCGTGCCGATGGCTGTACGTTCTCTCCTGGAGGATCTGTACCGGCATGGCGGAAGGACTCCTCTTTGACCTGTTACGGCAATAATGCATTCAGCGCTTCTTTTTTCCATACGCCAGGACTGCGACAGCCAGTCCGCCAAGGACCGCCGGTATCATGC
>DASPUR010000126.1:0-4023 GCA_035622795.1 Methanoregula sp.
GAGCTGACGTCCGGTTGCCGAAGGGTATGGAGTGCTGGCGGAACGACCCCCCGTTCTTCCACGCGGTCATGTTGCCCGGGTGCAGAATGTTTGCATTCATTGCACCAGTGCCCGGGTGCGCTTTGTGATAGGCCATGAGCCACTGCATCGCTGCAGTCATGTTCCCGCTGCTGATATCTGCCTGCGGCTGGCTGACATCGACCCCCTGCTGTCCCAGTTTTGTCAGGGAGGACTGGATGCGGGCGGTGACCGCGGTGCTGTTGAAGGCGTGCCCGTGGGTGGTATTCCCGAATGTCCCGGGGTGGGCCTGGTAGTACCCGGTCAGCCACTGCAGTGCTCCCGGGATGTTTCCGGTTGCGAGATCCGCAAGCGCCTGGGTTACATCCACACCCTGCTGCCCCAGCTTTGTGACAAAACCCTGGAGCCGGGCTGTCTGCTGGGTGGTGTTCACCGCGTGCTGGCGCGTCTGGTTCCCGAACGAGCCGGGGTTCGCCTTATGGTAGGCCATGAGCCACTGCATCGCTGCGGTCATGTTCCCGCTGCTGATATCTGCCTGCGGCTGGCTGACATCGACCCCCTGCTGGCCGAGCCGGGTCAGCTCGGCACTGATCCGGGCCTGCTGCTGTGTCGCATTGAAGGCGTGGTGTATTGGTCCGTACCCGTTCCCGGCCCCGCCCGGTACCGGGGGCGTCATCGCTGCCGCGCTGACCGGGCTCGCGATAAGTGCCAGTGCTGCAAGGAAGATCCCCGCGATTGCAAGGATACCTGCGAAACGTTTCTGGGTCTTCATTTCTGGATTCTCCTGGATTGGTATTTCTGGTGATGCCCGCACAGGTCCGTGTGGCACATCTTGTAAAGTATATGTTACATTTTGTAATATAAACCTTATTGTGTATCAGGTTTGCGTGCCATTTCTGGCACGATATACTTCCCGGACGCACCGGGGATCGGCTGGTACCAGGACTCTCAGGATCCGGAGATAAAACTGTACAAAGGAAAAAAGTCTGTTTTAGATTGCCCGGAAGCGCTTTACTAGGATATCGTCGCCTTTTTTCTTGATCTCCACCTTGATCTTCGTGTCCTTGTACGCGACCTCGTGGATCCCGTACTTCTTCGCATCGACCAGGCGCTGGAGGCTTGCCATGTCCGTCCGGTGCATCCGCTTGAAATCATCGCCTTCAAAGATCACTTTTGCCATCTGTCTCATCCCCTCCGGATATCCGCTTGCAGGTACGATGGGCCGGCGGGCATATCAATCTTCTGCGGGTTTTCCGGCCGATTCCTGCATCCCTGCGGGGAAATCGTTGTTTTTCCGTCGGTTTTTCGACCGAAGCATTAAATAACGTTTCCCTTCATATCCCTATACGAGAACATATGAGCAGGGAGAAGATCAAGGTCCCCGGAAAAGTCTATGAGGAACTGGTAGCCCTCCAGCGCGAGATCCATTTCACGCTCGACCATACCGATACGATCAAGAAGGCTGAGGACCGGGGCTATATGGCTGCTGCAAACTGGATACGGCAGAACGAGAAGGCGTACAAGGTCGGCTTCTCGTGGGGGTTCGAGCCCATGGACGATGAACCGCAGGGGACGCTCCGCGACATCCCGGTGCGCGAGGCCCCCCCCATACGGCGCACCATCTCCCACCCGAGCCAGACCATGCAGCCCCGGTCAGGCAAGAAGTCGTCCGCATCGGGAAGCTCCGGCGGTGTTGTCGCCGGCATAAAAAACTGGCTCGGCAAATATTTCTGATCTTTTTTTTCGGGGCGAACGCGCTCACCCGGTTGATGGTTCACGCTTTTGGTACACCGGCCACAGATCCCGGAATATCTCGCAGGTTGTCCCGGGACGGACGGTATCCGGAAGGCCCCTTCTCTTGAAGGTCCGGGCCCGGTCCTTTCCTGCATATTCATAAGAAAGCCGCCACGATACTTCTTACAGAGACCAGCACATGCCACGGGAACTCTCGGAAAAGGATATCGCCATCTTAAAAAAACTCGCGCCCGAGTGCGGGGACCCCACCTGCTCGGGATCGGGCCACATGTTCCATTCGATCCTGCCCCCGGTCTCGAACCATTTCTCCGAAGACACGGAGGATTTCATCCGGCGCGTTTCAGGGCTTGACGATGCGGAACTTTCCTACATTACGGGACTCATCCTCAGCGGCGAGGAGAGCATGGGCTGCCTTCCCGCCGAAGATGTCGAGGCGCTCGCCCACCTTGTCCACGACCGGCTCTCCCCGGAGATCGCGCAGAAGGTCATCGGTGCGTACGAGTCGGGCGGCGGGTGCGGGATCGGGTGACCATGGATTTTTTGGCCCGGCAGGGTTCAGAGCTTCACGCTCCTGCAGTCCGGACCCGGAAAGGGGCCGCGGCAGCGCTGGGGAAATCGGGAAACCCCGGGGCGATCGCCCTCCTTTCGGAAGCCCTTGCCGACCCCCATCCCGCCGTGAGGGCCGAGGCTGCACAGGCACTCGGCCGGCTTAAGGACTCTTCCGCTGTGCCGGGGCTCGTCCGTGCCCTCGGGGATACCGATCCCACGGTCCGGGCGGCGGCGGTTTTTGGCCTTGGCATGATACAAGACCGGTCGTCGGTTGACGCCCTCGTCCTGTGCCTGCAGGACCGGGAGAGTCGGGTCCGTATAGGAGCAGCCGGGGTCCTCGGGAGACTTGGCGACCGCCGGGCTATCGGGCCGCTCGGAACCCTCCTCTGCGACCCGTTTGATGATGTGCGCGAGGCGGCTGCAATGGCGATCCGAAAGCTCCGCAGGTAGCTGGACACGACCGTGCCCGGACTAAAAAAAATTACGCCCTGGCTAATACCGTACCGGCGCAACGTTTTTTTTACCCCCGGCACCAATTTGTCCCGTACTGATCACGAGGTCTTTTTATGGCAGAAAAAACCGATTTCATGGCTTCGGTAACGCGGATTTTCTCTGCAGTCCCGCTCATCCTGTACACCATCGTGGCGATCATGCTCACGATCATTGCGGTCTTCTCCGTGTACGACGCTGCAGTTCTTATCTTCCAGCTCTTCACGATCACTAACGAGAGTGTCAACCTCATCAGCGTCATCAATGCCCTCCTCCTGACGATCACGATTATCGTACTCTTCGAGACGGTTGCGGTCTATTTCAGGACAAAACGCGTCGAGATAAGGACCCTCCTCGTCGCGGGCCTTACCGGGATGGTCCGCCATGTCCTCGTTTACAACGTGACCACCATCGACCCCGTGCAGATGGTTGCAACCGTCGCTGTCCTTGCAGTGCTCATCGCCGGGATCGTCCTCATAAAGCCTGAACCCCCGGCATAGGCAGCATCCGCGTGCACCATTATTAAGCTCCCGGGTGGAAGAGTGGTACCAGATATGGAAGAGACCGGCAGATCCCCCGGGCACGGCGACGGAATCATCGAGGCGGACCGCCTGAAAAAGGCGTATGGCAGCATGGTTGCCGTAGACGGTATCCGGTTCTCCGTGAAGAAAGGCGAGATCTTCGGGTTCCTCGGCCCGAACGGCGCGGGCAAGACGACGACGATGAAGATGATCACCTGCGTCTCCCCCCGTTCCGGCGGGACCCTTTCCGTCTTCGGCATCGACCCGGAGACCGATCCTGCCGGCATCAAGGCGCGCCTCGGGGTGATTCCGCAGGAGACCAACCTCGACCCGGACTACACCTGCGCCGGCAACCTTCTCTCGTATTCCCGGTATTTCGATATCCCGCGAGATGTAGCGGAGAAGCGGGTCGAAGCGCTCCTCGCGTTTGTCCAGCTCACCGAGAAGAGGGACGTGACCGTCGAGAAACTCTCCGGTGGGATGAAGCGCCGGCTCATCCTTGCCCGGGCACTCGTCAACAACCCCGCCCTCCTCGTCCTCGATGAGCCGACCATCGGCCTCGACCCGCAGGCCCGGCACCTGATCTGGGAGAAACTCAAAAGCCTCCAGGCCCAGGGGAATACCATCGTCATGACCACCCACTACCTTGACGAGGCGGCCCGGCTCTGCGACCGGCTGGTCATCATGGACA
>DASPUR010000127.1:0-2770 GCA_035622795.1 Methanoregula sp.
GACTGGTAGTCGCGGAGCACCCGGAGGAAGTCGACCTTCCGGAGGTACTTCCAGTTCACGTCCGAGAAGAAGAGTTCGGAATAGACCGACTGCCAGATAAGGAAATCCGTTAAGTGGTCCCCGCCGCTCTTGACCACGACATCCGGAGTATATTTGAAGGTGAGATAAGATTCGAGTGTCCTCTCATCGACCGAGCCCGGCTGGACCCGGTCCTCTGCCATTCTCCGGATGCAGCCTGCGATCTCGTCCCGACCGCTCTTGCCGATAGCGACAACGACGTCCATGCCCTTCCCGGCAACCTCCTCATGATCTCCGATGTGGAGGACGAGCCGGGCGATGGCGCTGATCTTCCGGATTTCGGGGAGGAAACGCTCCATCTCCTGCGGAGCCGGCGTGCTGATGTGGAAGGTGATCCCCTTTATGCCGGCTTGCCCCGGCCGGGACCGTCCGACGAGCTTCGACACCTCGTTGCACCATTCCGTTACCCGGAAGAGGCTGCCAGGGGCGTCTGCCATATCGGCTCCGCTGAGCATGAAGCAGATGTGGCAGGGGAGATCGGTGATCTGCCGCTTCAGCAGGTACGCATAGATTCGGTAGATCATTTCATGGTACGTTTGCCGGTCATCGATATATAACAGGGCGGGCTATTAGCCGGCCCCGGGATCGTATACCCAAACGACCGGGAGCCCGGATTGCGATACTTACTTCCGTATATACGGTTCTCTTCGGCGTCGTGATAGGAGCACTTATAACTCTTCTCGTTAAATGATCAGACCATAGATGTATTGTTATAAGACGGGGATTTCACAGGTCGATTCGGCCTGCGGGGGATTTGAAGCGGGGTCCAACATCCTCATCCTCGCCCCTCCCATGAGTTCCGCAGAGCAGCTCGCCTACGCGCTGACCCGTCCTCTCGAAGGGGAGTATTCGATCATCCTCTCCACGAACGAACGGGCCGCAGAGGTCATCGATTATTTCAAGCTCTCCGGATCCGACAAGCGGTTCGTCGGGGTCATCGATGCGATCACGAAGAGCTCCTCGCCCGGGATCGCCGATACAAAGCGGATGATGTTCGTCTCGAGCCCCACCGACCTTACCGGGATCGGGATTAAATTCTCGACTCTGGTCGAGACCATCTTTGCAGGGGAGTTTTCGGAAGGGGAGAACGGTCTCTTTCCCCCGCCGGTAAGGTTCTGTGTCAACTCTATCTCCACCCTCCTCATGTACAGGCGGCTTGAGGTCCTCTACCAGTTCCTCCACGTCCTCACTGCCAAGCTCAAGAAGATCGACGGGGTCGGGGTCTACCTCCTCAACAAGGAGTCGTTCGACGACCGCACGCTCTCGCTCGTCAAGCAGCTGATGACCGCGGTCATCGAAGTCAAGGTCGAACCGGAAGGGAACTACCTGCGGGTCATGGGTATGCGGGGGGTCGCCCCTGCATGGCTGAAATTTACGATCGCGAAGGGAACACTCTCGGTCCTGCCATGACCGGGATGGCTGCCAACGGACCTGCCGCAGGATCTCCCCGTTTTGGGTGACCTCATGCTGACCTTTATCGGACTTGGCCTTTACGACCGGACGGATGTCTCCGAGAAGGGGCTCCAGCGGATCCGGGTAGCCGATGAGGTCTTTCTCGAGGCCTATACCTCACGGCTCATGGGCGCCAGCCGCGAGGATCTGGAAGCGTTCTACCAGAAACCGGTGCGGCTCCTGTACCGGAAAGAGGTTGAACAGGAGCCGGGGGAAATCCTCGGGCTCGCACGCGACCGGGACGTAGTCTTTCTCTGCGCCGGCGACCCGATGGTTTCGACAACCCATGCGGATCTGAGAATACGGGCGGCTGAACTCGGGATACCGACCGCCATCGTCCACGGGGCGTCCATCGCGAGCGCAGCCTGCGGCCTCTCGGGGCTCCAGAATTACCGGTTTGGAAAATCGTGCTCCCTGCCGTTCCCTCAGAAGAACTGGTTCCCGACGACCCCTGTCGATGTCATTGCTCAGAACCTCGGCCTCAGGCTCCACACGCTTGTTTATCTTGATATCCAGGATGAACGCTTCATGACAGTTCCCGAGGCAGTGGGCCTGATTGAAGAGATTGCTGCGAATAAAGGCATAACTATCCCTCTCTACGTCGGGATTGCACGCGCCGGGTCTGACGAACCGGTCGTAAAGGCGGGTACCGCGGATACTGTAAGGCATCACGACTTCGGACTACCGCTTCACATTCTTGTCGTCCCCGCGGAACTCCATGATATGGAACGGTGCTACCTGGAGATGTTTGCCGGTTTATGAACATCCGGAAGTGCCAGCAACATCTCGCAGGAGGTCTCGGAACCGTGCGGTTCACCGCCCCGGAAAGTTCGTTTCTCGGGAGAACCGCAAGGACTATCCATGCCATGGCCTCTGCCTACGAGAGCGATGGCCTGGCATTTTGTGCCAGTGGCGATCTGGTCAACGGGCTCGCCGGTTTTTTTTATAGCTTCGGGTGGCTTCATTTCGGGTACGCGCTCGGTGTATTCGGCCCTCCGGTTGAAGCCGCATGCCCGTTTATGGGGGGGTGTGACGCGCTTCCATCGGAATATCGTGAAAAGCTCGAAGAGAAGGCCCGTCGCTATTGCCGCCTGCTCGATACCGCCCGTTCCTCTGTCGCCCCTGGCCCGGACCCGGCGACCTCCGCATTCGTATTTTCTGAGAGGATCCTCTGCATCGCGTGGCTGTATGCCCGGCAGGGCAGTGTTTTTCTGGACTCCGGAAGGTTTGAAGATGCCCT